>CAMBBY010000350.1 GCA_945863825.1 uncultured Prevotella sp.
GAGATTCGCCTTAGTCTCGTGGGCTCGGAGATGTGTATAAGAGACAGCTGCAACCTTGAAAGTAAGTTCCTCCCTGTTCGGATTCTTATCAATACTGATAGTATCGCCCTTCTTAAGTTTGCCGCCCAACAGAAGTTCACAGACACCATCTTCTATATAGGTCTGAATAGCACGCTTCAGAGGACGAGCGCCAAACTGCACATCATAGCCCTTAGTGGCTACAAGTTCCTTCGCTTTATCAGTAATCTGAATTTCATATCCCATATCGTGAACTCTTCCGAAGAGGCCTCGCAGTTCAATATCAATAATACGCTTAATCGCATCAATATCCAACTGATTGAAAGTGATAATCTCATCCAGACGATTCAGGAACTCAGGAGAGAACTGTTTACTCAAACTTTTCTGAATGATACTTCGAGCATATTCCTTATCCTTCTCATCCATTACAGACTTCGTAAGTCCGCCAGCATTAAAGCCGATGCCTGATCCGAATTCCTTCAGTTGACGTGTACCTGCATTGGATGTCATTATGATAACGGTATTGCGAAAATCTATCAGGCGTCCATTACCGTCAGTCAAACGACCTTCATCAAGCACCTGCAAAAGCATATTATACACCTTGTCGTGGGCTTTTTCTATCTCATCAAGCAGTACTATAGAATAAGGTTTGCGGCGAACTCTCTCAGTAAGCTGTCCACCCTCATCATAACCTACATATCCTGGAGGCGCTCCCAAAAGTCGGGAAGTATTGAAACTTTCAGAATACTCGCTCATATCTACACGAATGAGCGCATCCTTAGAACCGAACAGTTCCTCTGCAAGTTTCTTGGCAAGATAAGTTTTACCCACACCAGTAGGACCTAAGAACATGAAAGCACCGATAGGGTGATTAGGATCTCTCAATCCTATGCGGTTACGCTGAATAGCCTTAACCATCTTTTCGATGGCATCATCTTGAGCAATCACATTTTTCTTCAGGATTGCAGACATATTTTTCAGACGAGCACCTTCTTCCTCAGCCAATCTCTGAACAGGAACACCCGTCATTTTACTGACAACATCAGCCACATCAGACTCCTTCACAGGAATACGCTCAGTACGATCTCCACTTTGCCATTGCTTGCGCATCAAATCCAACTTATTCTCCAAAGACAAGCCTTTATCACGATAACTGGCTGCCAGTTCGAAATTCTGATTACCAACAGCCTCCAATTTCTTGGATGTTACTTCCTCGATTTCATTTTGAAGGTCCAGAATATAGTCAGGAACTTTGAGATTTGTCAATCTCAATTTGGAACCAACTTCATCAATGACATCTATCGCCTTGTCAGGGAAAAAGCGGTCTGTGACATATCGTTCTGTCAGTTTGACACATGCTTCAAGAGCCTCATCACAGAATGTCACACCATGATGCTCCTCATAACGATCCTTGATATTTCTAAGAATAGTCAAAGTCTGTTCTGCCGTAGTAGGCTCTACAATAACCTTCTGAAATCTACGCTCCAAAGCTCCGTCTTTTTCGATACTGTTTGTATATTCCTTAAAGGTCGTAGCGCCTATACACTGAACTGTACCACGAGCCAAAGCTGGCTTCAGAATATTGGCAGCATCCATAGCTCCACCACCGCCACCAGCTCCTATAAGAGTATGTATTTCATCTATAAAAATGATGATGTCCGGATTGTTCTCTAATTCCGTAATAAGCCCCTTGATACGTTCCTCAAATTGTCCTCTATACTTGGTACCAGCCACCATAGCAGTAAGATCAACAGAAACAATTCTTTTGTTGAACAAAGCTGGAGAAGTCTGCTGTTTTACAATAAGTTGCGCCAGCCCTTCTACAATAGCACTTTTACCTACACCTGGCTCACCGATGAGTATGGGATTATTTTTCTTCCTACGACCGATGATTTCCAAAACCCTTTGGATTTCATGCTCTCTTCCCACAACAGAATCCAATTTTCCATCTTTAGCAGCTTGGGTCAAATCTGTACAATAATTATCTAAGAATGGAGTCTTATTATTATTGTACAACTGCCCTTTTGCCGTACTGCTGTTAGTCTTAAAAGCAGATTCAGCAGAATCCTTTTTAGATTCACTATCATTCAGCGAGAAGTCATCATCTTCCGGAAAAGAAAAACCATCAAGAACAGTAATGCGTTTTATGTTTTTTTGACATTCCATATTTACTCAATATTTTAAATTTCAATGATTCTTTTTATATATTCATATTTGAACCCACTTTAAAAAGTGCCATCAAAACAGAGGTGTACTTCAAAATGCTTACAGTTTAAAACTAAAAAGCATAAGAAGAGCCTTTCTATATGAAAAATTGCATTTATGAGCCTGTTTTTGGCTTATTTTTGCTGTTTAACTTTCAAATTGATAGTGCTCTGACTTTTTCAAGTAGACTCATATTTTTAAATTACCATATCACAAAATTTATGCCAAAAGAAGAGGAAAGAGAACACAGAGAGGAGAGCATAAGTCCATGACGGGGATACAAAATTGACCACAGAGTATAAGAGTATAACAGACAACAGCACACTACTGATTATCTCACCATAAAATTTAGAATATGAGTTCAACAAACATATCTAAAGAGACAAAGAGAAAAAGGTAAAACAATACGGCTAATGAACAAAACAAGGAATATTTGCAGATAACAAGCAACTTAAAACACATAAAACGCTAAATTCTTATTGTTTTTACGTCACAATGTCTTCTCTTAGAAAAAAAGTTTGTATCTTTGTCGTTAGTTTAGAGGGAACAAAATCGCTTAAAACGCAAACAAATGCCCTTCTCGACAATTTTCCACCAAAAGTAGATGGGTCGGAATCAGAAATTCCAAATGAAGTTCTAAGCTCCACAATAGAAGTATAAGATAACAATTCAAATAATCAATATAAAAAATGGACGAAAATCAGACTCTTGATCATGATAGAATCATGAAGATTAACATCGAGGAAGAAATGAAGTCATCCTATATCGACTATTCTATGTCGGTGATTGTGGCTCGTGCGCTTCCCTGTCTCTTATACACATCTGACGCTGCCGACGATACTCCTTGTGTA
>CAMBBY010000351.1 GCA_945863825.1 uncultured Prevotella sp.
CTTTGAGGGGGTAGTGACAATTGTGTCGTGGGAGTTCGAGTCTCCTCCTCTTCACAGAAGAAAGGTTGCTTTGTTGATTTGCGGAAATAGCTCAGTTGGTAGAGCACAACCTTGCCAAGGTTGGGGTCGCGGGTCCGAGTCCCGTTTTCCGCTCAATTTTTTTTGAAACAGCATCAAGTTTTATCTTATGTATTGGAATTGATGTAAGCAACATTATTATAATGGAGAGGTGGCGGAATTGGTAGACGCGCTACTTTGAGGGGGTAGTGACAATTGTGTCGTGGGAGTTCGAGTCTCCTCCTCTTCACCTTCTTTTTGCGGAAATAGCTCAGTTGGTAGAGCACAACCTTGCCAAGGTTGGGGTCGCGGGTCCGAGTCCCGTTTTCCGCTCTTTTTTCTTTAATATTAAAAAAGAGAGAAACATACCCACTATGAATTTATATATTAGATATTTCGATAAGGAAACATTTGTTTCTTCTGTCGATCAAGCGATAGATTTTTTAAGTCAAATTCCAGAAATAGGAATGAATCCTGATTTGGAAGCAGATATCCGTGATTATGCTGCAAGTGATGTATGCTATCCAAAAAGATATAAAGTACGTCCAAGAGTTTATTTTATTATCATTAAGACTGCTGCTGCATGTATGCAGGATTTTAAGGATAAGAAGGCTTTGCGTACTGTGCCTGCTGAGCGTCATGATAATCCTGCAAGCCCAGTAAACCGTTTGACAGAAGAGCGTCCGGGCTGGTATGAAGGTTCGCTGGATTTCAAGCGAGTTGTAATGGTGCCTGCTACTGGTAAGTTTGAGTATCGTGACACCCATTTCGTGGCAGACGTTAAAGCTATGTCTGGAATTGATTGTTATGAGAGAATCGTAGAGCATCTCCGTGGTAGGGTAGATTCCAGAAGTCAGTTCCCTTCTGCAAAGGGTAAGAATTTCCAGTTCCGTTATTTGGGAATATGGAAATAATTTCATTAAAAATGTTTTGATATGAATAAGGTTATGTTAATTGGTAATGTCGGGAAGGATCCTGATGTTCATTATTATGATGCTGATCAGGCTGTAGCGCAGGTTTCTCTTGCGACAACAGAACGTGGATATACTTTGGAAAATGGTATGCAGGTACCAGATCATACAGATTGGCATAACCTTGTCTTTTTTCGTGCCTTGGCTAAATATGTAGAAAAGTATGTGCGTAAGGGTGACAAACTTTATGTAGAGGGTAAGGTGCGTTACCGTACCTATGATGACAAGCAGGGGAAACGTAGATATGTAACTGAGATTTACGTGGATAATATGGAAATGCTTGTATCCAAGTTTGCTGCTTCACGTACGAATGAAGCAAGTAATGCCCAAACTGCTGCCAAAGCTGAGGCTCAGACTTCTCAGGAAGAGAAGGAACAAGATAGTTTACCATTTTAATTAATATATAAAATTGGATATTTCAACTATAACTGAGGCCTTTGATGATGTTGCTTTTTCATCGCCTTCATTGGGGGTTGTTTTTGCTGCCGTTTTAGCGGCAGTATTACTGTTGGTGTCTGCGTTTGCAAGTGGTTCTGAAATCGCTTTTTTCAGTCTTTCACCTGCAGATGTTGATGAACTGGAAGATGAGAAAACAGAAACAGACCGTAAGATTCTGATGTTACGTGAGGATTCTGAGCGTACTCTTGCTACCATTCTCATCGCCAATAATTTTGTGAATGTCACCATCATTATGCTTTTAAACTATGTTTTTGCTGGTGTAGTTCATTTTGGAGCAAAAGCGTATTGGCTGCAATTTCTGATTATTACAGTTCTGCTTACGTTCCTTCTTTTGCTTTTTGGTGAAATTATGCCAAAAGTGTATAGTCGTAAGGATCCGTTACTTTTCTGCAGGCGTTTTGTAGGAGGTATTTTGATTGCCCGTAAGATTTTCTGGCCTTTGGAAAATGTGCTCCTGAAAAGTGGAATGCTTGCCGAAAAGGTAATGAAGAAGGAAAATCACATCTTGAGTGTTGATGATCTGGAACAGGCTTTGGAGCTGACTGACAAGGATGATATCAAGGACGAACAGAGCATGCTGAAGGGTATTATCCGCTTTGGTGATGAGACTGCCAAAGAGGTAATGACGAGCCGACAGAATATAGTAGATTTGGATATTCATAGTACTTATCCTGAGGTTCTGAAATGTATCGTGGAAAATAACTACAGTCGTATTCCTGTTTATCAGGATAATACCGACAATATTCGCGGCATCCTGTATATCAAGGATTTGCTTCCTCATTTAGAAAAACCGGTCTCTTTCAGATGGCAGAGTCTGATTCGTCCGCCTTATTTTGTACCGGAGACCAAGAAGATTGATGATTTGCTGAGAGAATTTCAGGAGAATAAGGTACATATCGCCATCGTGGTAGATGAATTTGGCGGCACAAGCGGTATCGTAACTCTTGAGGATATTCTGGAGGAAATCGTAGGCGAAATTAATGATGAGTATGATGAGGAAGAAAAGTTCTACTCCAAGTTGAATTATAATACATTTATTTTTGAGGGTAAGACTTTACTGACAGATTTCTGCAAGATTCTGAATGTTGATGATGAGGAATTTGAGGAAGTGGAAGGCGATGCCGATACTTTGGCCGGATTGTTGCTTGAAATCAAGGGTGATTTTCCAAGCATCCATGAGAAAATCGAATATAAGAATTATTCTTTTGAGGTTTTGGGTGTTGAGGAACGCCGTATCAGTAGGATCAAAGTGGTGGTTCATCCCGGTAAATAATTTGTTGAGGCTTTTTAAGATTGATTATAATAAGAAAGAGGGTCGAGATTGCTATAATCTTGACTCTCTTTTGTTTTTCTCGATTTTTTTTCGTAATTTTGTCCCCTGTAAAATCAATTGGTTATGGCATTAATAAACGTAAGAGAAGTTTATCCTGGAGTACATTTGGGATTGTGGCAAATCGGGGAGTCTGTAAACGACTTTCTGGAGAGCTATCCTTGGATGAAAGTTTATATTAAAGATTTGGAACTTTATAAAAGTGAAGGGCGAAAGTTGGAGTTTCTTGCAGTCAGAGCTTTACTTAGAGAGATG
>CAMBBY010000352.1 GCA_945863825.1 uncultured Prevotella sp.
TCTTTTGGAGAACATCACCATCGAGGCTGTTGCAGCCGAGGGTAAGTGCATCACTCGCGTAGATGACCAGGTCATCTTCGTGCCTTTCTGCGTGCCTGGCGATGTTGTAGATTTGCAGGTAGTTAAGAAAAAACATAAGTATTGCGAGGCGAAGGTAGTTCGCTTCATCAAGAAGAGCTACGTAAGACAGGAGCCTATGTGCGAGCACTTCGGTATCTGTGGCGGTTGCAAATGGCAGAACCTCCCTTACGAGGAACAGATCAAGGCGAAGCAGAAACAAGTGGAAGACCAGCTCACCCGCATCGGTAAAATCGAGCTTCCTGAATTCCGCCCTATCATGGGCAGCGTGAAGACTCAGGAGTACCGAAACAAGATAGAATTCGGATGCAGCAACAAGCGATGGTTTACTGCAGAGGAGCTCACACAACTTCCTCAGAAAGAGGGTGATACGGTATCTTCATTAAAGGAACGCCACGCACAGAACGCTATCGGTTTTCATATCACCGGAGCCTTCGACAAAATATATCCTATCAAGAAATGCTGGCTGATGGATGACCTCTGCAATGAGATTCGCAACTTCGTATTCGAGTATGCCGATTCTCACGACTATACTTTCTACGATCTGCGTGAGCAACATGGATTGTTGAGAGACATGATGATTCGCAACTCCAACACAGGCGAATGGATGCTTGTATTCCAATTCCATTACGACGAAGAAGGCGACGAGCAGAGAGCGCAGGAATTGATGCAGCAAGTAGCTGACAGATTCCCGCAGATCACATCGCTCATGTATGTAAATAACCAGAAGGGCAACGATACCTTCAATGATCTGGAACTGAGTCTTTTCAAGGGCAACGACCACATCTATGAACTGATGGAAGACCTGAAGTTCAAGGTAGGACCTAAGAGTTTCTATCAGACCAATACCGAGCAGGCTTACCACCTCTACTGTGTGGCCCGCGAATTTGCCAACCTCACAGGAAACGAGCTGGTTTACGACCTCTACACCGGTACCGGAACCATTGCCAATTTCGTGGCACACAAGGCTAAAAAAGTGATTGGTATCGAATACGTGCCAGAAGCTATCGAGGATGCAAAGGTGAATTCGCAGGTAAACAACATCGAGAACACCCTCTTCTATGCAGGCGATATGAAGGATATCCTGACCAACGATTTCATCAGACAGCATGGCCGTCCTGATGTCATCATCACCGACCCTCCACGTGCCGGTATGCATCCGGATGTCATCAACGTGATTCTGAATGCAGCTCCTATCCGCATCGTCTATGTAAGCTGCAATCCTGCCACCCAGGCACGCGACCTCCAGCTGATGGACGATTACTACAAAGTAGCAGCGGTTCAGCCAGTGGATATGTTCCCTCACACGCCTCACGTAGAAAACGTGGTACTGCTCGAAAAGCGCTGCGATACGGAAATCAAGCAGAAACTGAAGGAACGCAAAGAGCGCGAAAAGGCTGCCGCCGAAGCCAAGGCTGCCAAGGAAGCTGAGAAACTCGCCCTCCAGGCTGCCCAAGCTGAGGACCTGACCGCTGAGGAAATTGCCGCTAAGAAATAAACCTTAAAACAAAATAGAAATGAAGATGAAAAATAGTATCATCATGGCGCTGATGGCTATGGCAGTAACCACAGCGGGCGCCCAGGAAAAGAAAACAATCGAGTTGCCTGCATGGCTCAACAACGTCAAACTGTCTGGCTATGGCATGACTCAATATCAGTATAGCGGACAGAAGGGAAAGGAATCCAATTCCTTCAACATCCGCATGGGACGTATCGCCCTTGAAGGACGTATCGCCAACGATTTCTACTGGAAAGCTCAAATCCAGTTTAATGGCAATACATCCGATTTAGGCAGCAGTCCAAGAATGGTAGATCTGTTTGCCGAATGGCAGAAATACAGTTATTTCAAGGTGAAAATCGGACAGTTCAAGAATCCGTTTACCTTTGAAAATCCGATGCACCCTATCGACCAGGGCTTCATGGGTTATTCCCAAAACGTGAGCAAGTTGGCTGGTTTCAGCGACCGTGCCGGCGAGCACGCTTCCAATGGTCGTGACATCGGTTTGCAGCTTCAGGGTGATTTCCTCAAGAATGCCAACGGCCGCAATCTGCTGCACTATCAGATAGGTGTGTTCAACGGACAGGGCATCAATACCAAGGACGTGGACAACCAGAAGAACGTGATCGGCGGCGTATGGGTTATGCCTGTGGCAGGAATGCGCATCGGAGCTTTCGGCTGGACCGGTTCTTATGCAAGAAAGGGAGAGTGGCTGGAAACGGTAAGAGTAGCATCTGGAGCGAATTTCGTCGAAGATAGAAAGATTGCTCAGTCTGGCGTTCGCAAACTCAGCCAGAACCGATATGCCTTCTCTTTCGAATACAAGGCTAACGACTGGACCGTACGTTCAGAATATATTCATTCTACCGGTATGGCATTTGCCAAAAGCATAACCAATCATGGGGATGAAGCCTCCAAGGATTGCAGTCTTAACCAAAAAATCGGCAATAAGGCACAGGGTGTATATGGTCTTGTTATCGCACCTATCGTGAGCAAGAAGCTCTATGCAAAGGCTCGCTATGATATGTACGAGGCTAATGGTAAGACAGACATGATGAGAACCCAATACGAAGTCGGTCTGAACTATCATATCAACAAAAACTTCACCATGCTATCAGAATATGCGTTTGTCAACGACCGCACAAGTGCAGACCACAATTACTCAATGGCAGACGTGGAAGTTTGTTTCAGATTCTAATATGTAATCAGATTCTTAATATATTAAGCAAAAGAAGAGTTACTCATGGAAACAGAGGAGAGACATCATCACCACCATCACAGAGATGGAAGTGAACAAAGAAGTAGTGGACGCAAGAAACATTACAGTCGCAGAGCAGGACATAATCGTCACACGAAATCACAGATTAGGAGAAGAATGATAGGAAGAATCCTGTTTCTTATTCTTAGTCTGATAGCTATTGCTATCATTCTTTTCATCCTTAATTCCGCAACACTATAATTTAATATTTTTTATAAGCACCTGAGCAACA
>CAMBBY010000353.1 GCA_945863825.1 uncultured Prevotella sp.
CCCCAGACGAAGACATGCGTTTTTTCCCGAAGTATGAAGATAAGCATGAAGAGTGGGTGGAATATCAATATTCTCTTGTGCTGGGCGATAGGCTGTGCTGCATCGAGAACCAAGGAGTTTTATCTTCTTCCGGAAAAAGAATCTTCTAAAGGAATTCCTGATGAGGAAAAATCCCAAGAAAAAGAATCTGGTTCATCCTGGCGATTGATGCAATACGATTCTATCGCCATTAACGTAATCGTGGGAAATAAGAAGGGAGGAATCAATTCCTGCGACATTCCTTATTCTGATGATATTCAGAAGTTTAATGAAGATTATCTTCGTCTGACTTCTGAGGCTGCTGCTGAATGCAAATCATCTTCTTTAGAGGATGCGATGGTGGTGGGAACGTCGGCGATGATAGGAACGGAGCTTGATTGTATCGTGAATCAATACACGGATGTATTCTGCAACCCCATGCTGATGTGGGGAAGTTATCATCGTGGTTTCTTCAGAACCACGCTCCCCATCTCCTTCCAGTTTCATCATGTTCAGATGGATGGCGGCAAGGCTGCAGGATTTCTGGAGTTATTACAAGTAATCATCAGGTTCTTGCAATAACTCCACGTCTTAATCTGAATTCCATCGGGCTCACCCCGTGTTTCCGCTTGAATGCCGTGCAGAAATGACTCTGGTAATCGTAGCCTAATTTGATACCGATGTCGGCAATCGGCAGACTTGTGTCGAGGAGATAATGAACCGCGAAATCCATGCGGAAATCGAAGAGATACTGGAATACCGTGGTACCAAACTCCTGCTTGAAGGCTTTCTTCAGGGTGCATTCGTTGGTGCCCACCATTGCCGCCAACTCGTGAAGCGATGGCATTTCCTGATAGTGGGTGAGGATGATGCTCTGGGCATCGTGTATCTTGTCACGGAGGCTGAGACTGAGGGCTTGGGCGCTTGGCAAGAGGTTAGCGGGCAGGAGAAATCCCGAGAGGCAGTCGATAATCTTCGATTCCAGGTATTTGGAGGCTTGGTTGCCTAACAGGCGGGAACGCTGGATGTCTCGTGCCGCCTTGATGACTGCTGCTATGGCGGGCTGGTTGTACTTGATGATGGTTTGGGTGTTGAAGGTTGGGTTGGTTAGAGGGGAGAGTTGCTCAAAAACCTCCGGGTCGCGCTCGATAAATTCTTCTAAGAATTGCTGCGGGATGACCACGTTGAAGATTTCGAATTGGGTGCCCTGGTTCAGGTGCGTGTTAGCACCACCTTCGCCGCTTAGAAAACAGAGGCTTGCCTGGCCTGTTTCCCACATCATTTCCTTTTTTGTACCACGACCGCCGTATACTTCTTGCATGCTGCCGCCAAAGGTTGGCATGGAGAAGAGCAGGGCTGGTCTGACCTCGTGCTGCGCGATAAACTTGGTGTTGTTCGCCTTGCCAAAATAGTGTTGGTTCATAATGCCAAACTTCTGGTAATGCCACTCCTTGAGCGAAACTTCCATTGCATTCGATTCAATGTGGTTGCTCCGTTCCATCCCATGGTTGTCGATGAAGGTAAGGCCGTTTGTCCTTACTTCCCCTTCTATCTTTCCATCTCTTATAATCTGACAGTCGATCATTAGCTTTACTTTTAGTTGTTTTTATGCTGCGAAATTGCAATTAAGCAAGAAATTCGTTGCAAATATACTATTTTCGAAGTTAATATGCAAGTTTATTTATAAAATTATA
This sequence comes from uncultured Prevotella sp., assembly GCA_945863825.1. Classification (GTDB taxonomy): domain Bacteria; phylum Bacteroidota; class Bacteroidia; order Bacteroidales; family Bacteroidaceae; genus Prevotella. The sequence goes on from CAMBBY010000353.1 coordinate 1,713, forward strand.
CCCCTTTTCGAAAAAAGTCTCTGCTCTATTTTCCTCCCATTCGTCCCACGGCTTCCTGGGCGGAGTTCTCGCCACGGTATTGCTTCTTGGCCTGGTTGAAGCGATAGGTGAGGCGGAGCTGGACGCTTCGGGTGTCTACCCACTTCTGCTGCTGGAACCGTACGTTGCCGTAGGTACCGTCGGTCTTTTGGCGCTTGGTGTTGAAGATGTCGTTCACGTTCAGGCTTAGCGAGAGACGGTCTTTCAGGAAACTCTTGTAGAGCTGGAAGTCGAAGTTGTGCACGCTGCAGAGGGTGAGGAAATCGTAGGTGCCGCTGCTTCGGTAGGAGAACGAGAGATTCATGTACCAGCCCTTTGGAAGATGGAAGCCGTTGTAGAGGCTGAAGATGCAGTAGGGGTTGTGGAAGCTTTTCTCCTTGCCCATGCTGACGGCCTTGATGAAGCCCTGCTGGATGCCTGCCTGCACCTGTGGCTCGTAGAAGCCCCAGCGGTGGCGGTAGCCGAGGAAACTGCCCCAGTTCCAGCAATGGTCGATGTTGGTCCAGGTGATGTAGCCCGTTTGCGGGTCATCTGAATCGGGTTCGATGATGCTGGTGATGTAATCCTTTACGTAGGTGTAGCTTGCCTGGAGGAAGAGGTCGCCGTAGCTTGCCTGGTATTGGAACTCGTGGCGCTTGGATGGCTCCAGCTGGCTGTTTCCTATCTGTCTCATGTAGTGGTTTGCGTAAACCGTGCCCGGGTTCAGCTCGTGGAAGGATGGTCGGATTTCGGAAGAGCGGTAGCTCAGGGACTGGGAGAATCTGCCCACCTGATGAGTGAGCAGGAGGGAAGGGTAGAGGTTGTCGTATTTGCGATGAAGCGGCTCGGTGGAGGCTGTTTCATCTTTCAGATAATCCAGGCGGCTGTCCACGTGCTCGTATCTCAATCCTACTCTTAATGAGAAGGGCTTGAAATCGAGTGAATACTCGGCGAAGACGGCAGCATGATTTTCCTTGGTGATGCTGTGGGTAGAGGTTCCCTTATCGGCAGGGGTGTAATCGGTGCGCGATTCGCTCTTCACGTAGTTGTACTCGGCGCCCATCATCCAGGTTTGCTTGTCGTTGATGGTGTAGTTGGCGCGGGCCTTTGCTCCCCAGATGGTTCCATCGCTTTGCGGCAGGAGTGTGAACTTGTTTCTGGCATCTTCCTCGCTAACTCCATTCGCCAGATTCTTCTCCGAAATCTCATTCACGAATTGGCCCTGCTCTGTGTGCAGCTTCACGAAATCGCCGAAGATGTTCAGCTTCCATTTTTCTCCGTAATGGCCCTGGTAGAAGGCGTTCACGTGGTGCTGCCAGTCGTAATAGAGGAA
>CAMBBY010000354.1 GCA_945863825.1 uncultured Prevotella sp.
ATTTCACAGGGCAGATGACGCAGGTAAACTATACTCCTGTGCAGACTCCTCTGCATTTTGTCAAGACTTCAAAGGGTGGTTACCGTAACCAGATATTACAGTTGATTCATTATACATTCAATCGCCAGATAGAGGCGGTAACCTATTAAAAAGTGACATATTAAAGATAAGTAAATGAAAGCAATTAAGATATTGGTGATGTTTCTGATGCTGGGCGGTATGACAGCACAGGCTCAGATAGGTGAACATCGCAATGACTTCTCTATAGGTGTAAATGGTGGCTACTTGATGAGCAGCGTGGGCTTTACTCCCAGTATTCCTCAAGGGCAACATGGAGGACTGACCGGTGGTTTCTCTTTCAGATATGTTTGCGAGAAATATTTCAAGAGTATCTGCTCTGTCTATGGAGAGGTGAATTTCGCTCAGGCAGGATGGAAAGAGAAAATCCTGGATATCGAAAATGCTCCGGTCATCATTTCCAGTACGGGTGAGCCGATGGCATACGAGCGTACCATCAGTTATGTTCAGATTCCGATCTTTGCACATTTAGCATGGGGTAGAGAAACACGTGGACTGAATATCTTCGTTAATGCTGGTCCTCAGTTCGGTTACTATCTCAGTGAATCTACGAAGACCAACTTCGATCCGAAACGCCTGCCAGCTACAGACAATGACCGTGTAAACAGAATCATTGCACAGGATACGATGGCAGTGGAGAATAAGTTTGACTATGGTATAGCTTTAGGCATTGGAGCGGAATACAGTATCCCGAAAGTGGGGCATTTCTTAGCTGAGGCTCGTTATTACTATGGATTGGGCAACATCTATGGATCTTCCAAGAGGGATTTCTTCGCAAAAAGTAATTTCGGTCAGATTGTGTTTAAAGTATCTTATCTATTTGATATTGTAAAAACCAAGGATGTAAAGAGAAAATAATAAATTTATAGATTAATGACAACTACAGAAAAATTTCAACAGAAATTGAGCGACTCTAAGTCTGCTCGCTGGACAGCCTTACTGATTGTGGCTATCACTATGATGTTTGGCTACTTTTTTACAGACGTAATGTCACCATTGGAGCCGCTTTTGACAGCAGCCAAAGAGGATGGCGGCTTAGGACTCGGATGGACATCAGATGAATATGGATTCTTTTCTGGTTCATATGGATTCTTCAATGTATTTCTTCTACTCCTATTCTTTGGTGGTATTATCTTGGATAAGTTTGGCATCCGTTTTACGGGTGTGATTGCCACATTATTGATGTTTGCTGGTGCGTTGGTAAAATGGTATGCGGTTAGCAATCAGTTTACGGGTACTATCGCTGTGCCTTTCTTTGGTGAATATCAGACCCAAGTGGTACTTGCTTCTACTGGTTTTGCTATTTTCGGTGTAGGTAGTGAGATTTGTGGAGTTACCGTAACCAAGATACTTGCCAAGTGGTTTACTGGTCACGAAATGGCTTTGGCGATGGGTGTGCAGGTTGCTTTGGCTCGTCTGGGTACAGCTGCAGCCTTGAGTGCTTCTCTTCCGTTTGCCAAGATGATGGGTAGCGTTTCTGCTTCTGTAGGCTTAGGTCTTGCCCTGCTTTGTGCTGGTATCATGGTTTATCTTGTTTATTGCGTGATGGATAAGAAGGAAGATGCATCTGTTGCTGCTGTTGAAACGGAACCGGAAGAGGGATTCAAGTTCTCTGATTTGGCTGGTTTGGTGAAGACTACAGGTTTCTGGTATGTTGCAGTGCTCTGCCTCATGTTCTATGCAGGTGTGTTCCCATTCCTGAAGTTTGCTACCAAGTTGATGATTTTCAAATATGGAGTAAGTGAAGATGTAGCTGGTTTTATTCCTGCTATGCTGCCTTATGGTACTATTATCCTGACTCCACTTTTCGGTAGTATATATGATAAATATGGTAAGGGTGCAACCTTGATGCTTATCGGCAGTAGCCTCTTGACCTTGGTTCATGTCGTATTTGCTTTGCCAATGGATTCATACGTGGTGGCTATCATCATGATGCTTATCTTAGGTGTAGCTTTCGGATTGGTTCCGTCAGCCATGTGGCCATCTGTACCAAAGATTATTCCGATGAAATTCTTAGGTTCTGCTTACGCCCTTATCTTCTATATTCAGAATATCGGCTTGGCTCTTGTTCCAGTTTGGATTGGTAAGGTTAATCAGGCTAACACGGCGGCTAATGGTGTGATAGACTATACAGAGACGATGACCATCTTTGCTGGTTTCGGTGTAGTGGCTATCTTAATCTCCATTCTTCTTATGATGGAAGATAAGCGCAAGGGATATGGCTTGCAGAAGCCTAATATCAAGAAATAATATTTCTCTGATATGGTCTGCTGATTTTCTGATGTCTTTTTCAGAAATCATATTTGAATGATATTGAGTGCTAAATAATTATAAACCCGGATGTTCTCTCATCCTATTGGTGGGATGAGGAACATCTATAAAAAAGAAAGGACTAACCATGAACACGACACCTGAAGCTCTTATAAAAGAGTATGCTGACCCGATAGAGCAGCAAGAGATTGACAAGTTCGTCTGTGCAGAAATGGGAAGACAAATTCACCGGTATATCAAAGGTATGTCGGGTACTAAAACTGCCATGCTCAAGTTTGAGGAACGATTGGCAAGTTTGACCTTGCCAGAGAAAGAAAAGGCGATAGCCAAGTATATTGACTTGAATAGAAAGGCGCTGGATGGCCTTGATTTGAAGATGATACTGGTACGTTCTGTTGCTAACTATTGTGATACATTCCAATATATGTTGGAATTTGTCAATGACAAGCGCAAGATGATTTTCTATTATCTTCGCCTCAAAGAGAAGTATATCCAGTATCATGAGGTATTTGAGCAGGATGGTAAGTTTGGTATGAAGAATCATACGGGTGAGATTATGCTTTCGCCTCAGTATGACTTCCTCCGTACTTGCTATATTTACAATGACGACTTGAGCATGATGCCTGTAATAGCAGAAAAGAATGGCAATATGGGGTTGGTTTATCCTGATGGTAATGATACCATTGTTGCAGAC
>CAMBBY010000355.1 GCA_945863825.1 uncultured Prevotella sp.
ACCTCTTTACCTGTTCCGTTTTCGCCCGTAATGAGGATGTTTGCATCGGTTGCGGAAACTTTTTCCACAATACTTCTCAAATTGTTCATAACTTCGCTATCTCCCCAATACATAGCGCTTTGCGCATCTTTTCCACCAGGTTTTCCACCATTCCTGTTGATAACGTTATCCACAGCCTTGTTCTTATCCCTAGCCTCTATTAGCGTACGGATCATCTTCTCGTTTTCAAAAGGCTTCACGATGAAGTCGGCGGCACCTTCCTTGATGCCTGTTACGGCAAGTTGGATGTCGGCATAGGCGGTAAAGAGCACCACTTCGGTTTTCGGGCTGAGGCTCTTGATTTCCCTGAGCCAGTACAGTCCCTCGTTTCCCGAATTGATTCCGCTGGAGAAGTTCATGTCGAGCAGCACCACGTCGGGATGCTCCTCTCTCAGTTTGGCTGGGATGGAGTTAGGGTTGGCGATGGTGATGATGCCATCGAATATGGGTTCCAGCAGCATCCTCACCGTAGTAAGAATGTTGCGGTTGTCATCAACAATCAATATCGTTCCTTGTTTCTTAATCATGGTGCAAAGTTACGAAATATCATAGAAAGTCGGTCCTGATTGTCTAATAATTAGACGAAAAAATGCCGATAATGGCGCCAAAAGTTGCTTTTCCGGCAGTTTTTGGCATCCTTATCGGCACTTGTTTATTCAAAATTCTGATTCCTGATGAGGAATTACTTATTCCAAAAGGGGAATTACAGCTCTATCGGAACCACTATCTTTATGCTGAAGTTGCGGCCCATATTGTAAACGCCTCTTCTGCCTGTAACCTGGTTTACGTCAAGATACTTCAGACGGCTCAGGTGGTTCTGGTAAGCACGGTTGGTAAGGTTCTCGCCCGAAAGATAGAGCGAAAGAAGGCGCTTGCCATGAAGCTTCACATCGGTACCGGCATACATATTTAATAAGGTGTACGATGGCGTAGCGGTCTCCGTATCGCTGGCTGCGAAATAATGGTTCTGGCGGAGATTGCAATCCATCTGTAGCTTTACGAAGAGATGGTCGAAAGTCTTGCCGTCGCAGACAAACTCATACCTTACATCCGAAACCCAGCGAGGGGCTGGGGTGAATGGCAGATACTTTGATTCGGATGGCTGATGCAACTGAACCGAGTTGACATACGAGAAGGTGTTGCCGATATGCAGATGCTCCACAGGGTGGATGTCGATGCTCGCCTCACCACCCAGAATGCGGGCGTCGCCCGAAGTAAACTGATAGGCTGGCGTGTCGTCGATGAGGACAGGCTGATTGTTCTCATCTGCCAACTTCTCGCTATAGATGTAATGGTTGATGCGATTGGCAAACAGAGAAAGGGAAGCCGAGATGATAGGCGAAGAATAATCCAAACCAAGGTCGAATTGCCAGCTGTTCTCTGGCTTCAGACGGGTGTTTCCCAACTCATATCGCTGGGTTCCCTCGTGCACGCCATTCGAAGACAATTCGCTGATATTTGGAGCACGGAATCCTCTTGCCAGGTTCAGCTTCAGATTGAAATCAGGCAGGATTTCATAAGCCAATCCGATGCTTCCGGTTACTCCTTCAAAGCTGCGCTTAAAGGCTTGAAAACGGAATGAATCATTCGATTCAGAACGATGTGATTCTGCATCATCCTCTTCTCTCAAAGCCTCGCTGTGCAGATGGCGATGATCGTATCTGATGCCGCCGCTCAGGTTCAGTTTGCCTATCTCCTTGCTCACCGTGGCAAATACACCATAATCGAAGAGATGATAGGCTGGAATCAGAAATTCAGAACCTTTATTAACCGACTGCTGCCACATGCCGTTGATGCCCGTAGAGAACTTCCATCCATTCATTTCCGGCGAGAGATAATGCAGGTCGTAATTCATGGTATGGAGCATGAAATCGAGTCCGCATTCCTTCGGATTCTCTTCCTCCTCAAACTCCTGACGGCGGTTCTGCTGATAACCCAGGAGGAACTTCAGATTGCCGTCGCCCAGGAACCAGGAATTATCAAGTACAGCCTTGTAATGATGAATCTGCTGATAAGGCATCGGCTTGCCGTAACTCTTGGCATCGTAGCCTTCCGGAATTTCCAGTTCGCCCGTTTTCTCATCTCTTTCTCCCTCTACGATGCCCGGAGTGAGATGATAATAATCGAGTGTGAGATGCGAATGCCCCTGGCGGTAGTTCCAGCCTAGAAGCTGCGAGAATGCCTGCTCTCTGAGTGATGAACCGAATACGTAACCATCGTATTTATTCTTGTAGGCATGCGCCATTTTTCCGCTGTAGCGGGTGTTCCATACAAATCCGCCCTGGTTGCCGGCAAAGTTGAGCGAATAATCGAAAAGTCCGTTGTTGGTTTGATAACCGGTAGAGAAATTTGCTCTCATGTCGCCTTTGGCAAGCGTTGGAGCAGAATGGAAGATGAGGACGCCTGCCATCGCATCCGAGCCATACATGAGGCTTGCCGGACCTTTCAGAATCTCTACGGAATGCACCGAAGCCGGGTCAATTTCTATTCCGTGTTCATCGCCCCATTGCTGCCCTTCCTGTCTGATTCCATCGTTCACCACGACCACGCGGTTATAGCCCAGGCCACGGATCACGGGCTTTGAAATTCCGCTTCCCGTGGTAATCTGCGAAACGCCTGGCTGGTGGGCGATGGCGTCGATGATGTTGGTAGAAGGTTGCATTTCGAGCTGGCGGGCAGAAACGAAGGAGATGGGTGCAGGCGATTGCTTGAGTTTCTGACTGCCCGTCAAGCCTGTTACCACCACTTCGTTCAGTTTCACGCTCGATTCCGTCAGCGGCTGGTGTCTGGTAGAATCGTTTGCCTCTTCTTCATGAATGTTTGCGTCCTTCTTATCATGATTTGCTCTGTTTATAGCCATAGCAGGGGCTGTTGCCGATGAGCACAGACTCATCAGCAATATTGATTTCAATATTGTTCTCATTATGTTATTTGTTACCTTATTCCTGTCTCTTATACACATCTGACGCTGCCGACGATACTCCTTGTGTA
>CAMBBY010000356.1 GCA_945863825.1 uncultured Prevotella sp.
CACCTAAACAGATAGAGAAGGCAATTACCTCTGCACTCCCAACATCTGCCGACAAGGAAGATAACTATCGCATCGGTGACGGCAAGAAAGAGATTAAACGGGTATATATCGAACCGGAAGGAGGTGCCTTTGCCGCCGACCCTATCGTACGTAGTATGAGCAAGGAGGAACTCGTCAAGAGTATTGAAAACACAACTGCCCTGATGAAACAAGCTGCCAAGGAACTCGATTTCATGCAAGCTGCACAATACAGAGATGAAATTCTGAGACTGCAGAAGGAACTGGAGGAGAAATAAGCACTTGAAGGAAATCAGAACTGGAGGTTCAAGGACTGGAGGAATCAAGAAGTGAAGGAATCTGGAACTGGGAAACCAAGTACTTCAGGAATCCAGGACTATTGAAATTCTGGACTTCCGAAAAAGTAAATTAAAATATTAGAAAAAACAATAGGTAAATAAAAGGTAATAAGATTAAAATTTATGTGGTTAGTATTAGCATTTCTCTCAGCCACTTTGCTGGGATTCTATGATGCCTTCAAGAAAAAGGCACTTTCAGGTAATGCGGTGATTCCGGTGCTCTTTCTGAACACCCTCTTTTCATCGCTCATCTTTATTCCGTTCATCATAATGAGCTATACAGGAACTCAATTAGACGGAACGATTTTTCATGTAGCTGAAGGTGGATGGGAGGTTCATAAATATATCGTACTAAAGAGTATGATTGTACTGAGCAGTTGGACTTTCGGCTATTTCGGCATGAAGCACCTGCCTCTTACCATTGTAGGACCTATCAACGCCACAAGACCGGTGATGACACTTGTAGGTGCACTGATTGTATATGGGGAGGTATTGAACTTATATCAGTGGATCGGTGTGATTTTAGCCATCGTCTCTTTCGCCATGCTCAGCAAAAGCGGAAAGAAAGAAGGAATCGACTTCAAGCATGACAAGTGGATCTACTTCATCGTCTTGGCTGCCATATTGGGAGCTATCAGCGGTCTTTATGACAAATATCTCATGGCTCCTCCAGAGAATGGTGGCGTAGGACTGGACAGAATGATTGTACAGAGCTGGTACAATATCTACCAATTCTTCCTCATGGGAGCGATGATGCTCATGATTTGGTGGCCTAAGAAGAACAGTACCACCCCATTCCACTGGCACTGGTCTATCGTATTCATCAGTATCTTCTTGAGCGCAGCAGACTTTGTCTATTTCTATGCATTGAGTTTGCCAGGAGCCATGATCAGTATCGTGAGTATGGTGAGACGCGGAAGTGTCATCGTCAGCTTCCTCTTTGGAGCCGCCATTTTCCACGAAAAGAACCTCAAAGCAAAGTTTGTTGAACTTGTTTTTGTGGTCTTAAGTATTCTTTTCCTGTATTTCCGAAATAAATAAGAAACAGGGAAATTACTGCAAAAAGAATATTCTTTCCATTAAAAACAATAACTTTTTGAATATTTATTTGGCAGTTCGATAATAAAGTGTTAATTTTGCAGACAAAATAATTACCAAAAACAAATAGATTTGATCATGAACAGAACAATTATTACAGTAGTGGGCAAAGATACTGTGGGTATCATTGCAAAGGTTTGTACCTATTTGGCAGAGAATGACATCAACATTCTTGATATCTCACAGACCATCGTTCAGGAGTATTTCAACATGATGATGATTGTTGACATGGGTAAGATGAAGAAGTCTTTTGAGAATGTGGCTGATGAACTTGCTGAGATTGGTAAAGGCATGGGTGTACAGATTAAAACCCAGCGTGAGGAAATTTTTGATATGATGCACCGTATCTAATCAATTCTGATATTCATTCAGGGTATCAGTTTGACACATTATTATATATATAGATAAAAATACAATTATGATCAACATATCTGAGGTTATCGAAACCAACAAGATGATTGAGCAGGAAAATCTCGACGTTCGTACTATCACAATGGGTATCAACCTGTTGGATTGTGCTGCAACAGATGTAGACGTGCTCTGTCAGAACATATACAATAAAATAACTCGCCTGGCCAAAAATCTGGTAAAAACCGGCGAAGATATCTCTAAGGAATTTGGTATTCCTATCGTCAACAAGAGAATCTCCATTACTCCAATTTCACTCGTAGGCGGTTCTGCATGCAAGACTACAGACGACTATGTGAAGATTGCCAAGATACTTGACAAATGTGCCAAGGAACTCGGTGTAAACTTCCTGGGTGGTTACTCTGCCATCGTAAGCAAGGGTATGAGCAAGAGCGATGAACTTCTGATTCGTTCTATTCCGCAGGCTCTGGCGCAGACTGATTTTATCTGCAGTTCTATCAATGTAGGTTCTACAAAGACTGGCATCAACATGGATGCTGTCCGCCTGATGGGACAAATCATCAAGGATACTGCTGAAGCAACCAAGGACAAGGGTTCATTAGGTTGTGCAAAGTTGGTTGTTTTATGCAATGCACCTGACGATAATCCGTTTATGGCTGGTGCTTTCCATGGTGTTAGCGAAGCTGATGCTGTCATCAGCGTTGGTGTCAGCGGTCCTGGTGTTGTAAAATATGCACTGGAAAGTGTTCGCGGTGAGAGTTTCGAGGTTTTGTGTGAAACTATCAAGCGTACAGCATTCAAGATTACACGTGTAGGTCAGTTGGTTGCTAAAGAGGCTTCTGCTCGTCTGAATATCCCATTTGGCATCATCGACTTATCTCTGGCTCCTACTCCTGCTATCGGCGACAGTGTGGCTGATATTCTTAAGGAAATCGGTTTGGAACATCCAGGAGCTCCTGGTACTACTGCTGCTTTGGCTTTGTTGAATGACCAGGTAAAGAAGGGTGGCATCATGGCTTCATCATACGTAGGTGGTCTGAGTGGTGCTTTCATTCCTGTAAGTGAAGACCAGGGTATGATTGATGCTGTAGAGGCTGGTGCTCTGACTATCGAGAAATTGGAAGCTATGACCTGTGTTTGCTCTGTAGGTCTTGATATGCTGTCTCTTATACACATCTGACGCTGCCGACGATACTCCTTGTGTA
>CAMBBY010000357.1 GCA_945863825.1 uncultured Prevotella sp.
CTACACAAGGAGTATCGTCGGCAGCGTCAGATGTGTATAAGAGACAGTGTTTATCCAACCTGTGTTTGTGAAGTTGTCTGAATTGAGACCTGCAAGGAACTGCAACTCATAGCGCCAGTTCTTTGTACGTCCCCAAAAACTTACACCCGTCTGATGCCACGTGCTTGGCATAATGGTATTCTCCCCCTCTGGACGATATACTGTAAAGAAGTTTAATGGTTCATGGTGGGCATTGTTCAAACCTACAGGAACCACGATATGTCCAGCCTTGATGTTAGCCCATTTGCCGAAAGACTTCTGGATCCAGAATTGTTCGAGTTCAACCTCGCCACCTTTCTCAACCTCCTGTTCGTACTCAATGGCTTCCTCTGCCTCGTATTCAATAGACAGTCCGGTACCTCCATGTTCAAATTCAATCTCCGTACCCATGGTCCATCCCTTTCCGAAGTCGTAACCCAAATAGATGACTGCGTGAGGAATATCAAAACGTCCGTGGTCGGGAGCGTTCTTATATGCAGTGGCGTTAGAGTAGCGTTTGCCAGCATCGCTGTAGAAGTTGCGGCTCAAAGCCACCTCTCCATAGCCACCTATGCTGAGACGTTTCCCATTTACGTGCTGCATTACACTATCAGCAGCCACTGTCTGTGAACTTGCCGTTGCCACGCCGGCAACGAGTGCAGCTGGCATCAAACCAATTCTTAAATAATTCATATCTTTGTTACTTTTTTATCTTTATTATCTTTTTATAACTTAATTCTAACCTACACATGATAGAACTGGAACGGACAAAAAAGGAAAAGTGCGGTTGTCTGCTTGCGGTCTCGACTTCAAGTGGGTTATCCTTATATATAATAGGAATACAGCACTATCCACTCGGGAGTGGCAAGCATCACCGCACTTTTCTGATTTCGGGTGCAAAGGTACGGAGTTTTAAAAAAACTTGCAATACCTAAAAATCGGTAAACTTTAGCATCCCCATTTTTAGGTATTGCATGTTTCAGAGTTTTTTTGTATCTTTGCCGCCGAATAGCAGAATGAGAGTTTTGCTGTTGGGAAACTTGACATTATGAATGTTTTCAAAATAGGTGACAAAGATGAAAAATCAAAAGATGTATGAAGCTGATGATAAGATGATCAGCATCATTAGAGACAATTATAACATCTTGCAGAGTCTTGGTAGCTTCGGCATCAATCTGGGATTCGGCGACAAGACGGTAGAAGAGGTATGCGCGGAACAAGGAGTGGATACTTATACCTTCTTGGCTGTAGTTAACTACGCTATGAATGGGTATAAGGAATATGATAATGCTGAACGTTTGTCCTTATCAACTTTGTTGCATTATCTCAAGGCTTCTCATGCTTATTACATTGATTTTCAATTACCTTTCATCCGTAAGGAATTGGTTGAGGCTTTGGATGAAAATGACAATTTAGCGCGTCTCATCCTCAAACTTTATGATGAATATGCTCATAGTATCATCAATCACATGAAGTATGAGGAAAAGTCGGTATTCCCTTATGTACAGTCACTTATAGAAGGTAATCCACTTGCAGATTTCAATATAGAGACGTTCTCTAAGCATCATGTTCAAGTGAATCAGAAACTCAGGGAGTTAAAAAATATCATCATCAAGTACCTTCCTTCTGATGGCTTGCATAATAATCAGCTAAGTGCTACACTTTATGATATATACAATAATGAGGAATGGCTCAGGCACCACTCTGAAGTGGAGGAAGAAATCTTTATTCCTGCCGTAAGAAATGCAGAACGGAAGTTGAAACAGAATGATGTCAGCGCGAAGATCTCTAATATGATATCCCAGACCCCACAGAACGATGAACAACTGAGTGATCGTGAGAAGGATGTTATTGTTGCTTTGGTTCAAGGTATGACCAATAAGGAGATAGCTGACCATCTATTTATCTCTATCAATACGGTGATTACGCATCGAAGAAATATAGCACGAAAGCTTCAGATTCACTCACCTGCAGGTCTTACCATCTATGCGATAGTGAATAATCTCGTAGATATTTCAACGGTCAAACTATAATTCTTTCAATAGAAAGCTCTTGGATAGATTCTTACTATCCCTATTTTTTAGGTATTGAAGATATACAATAAAGCCTCCTATCAAAAAAATGATGGGAGGCTTTATTGTTTTTTATCGCAGTTTATACCTATTTGTGATGAGGCTTATATATGATTGATATCCACAAAACCGTGCATGACAGCATAAATGGTAAGAGCAGATACCGATTTGATACCTAATTTTTCTTGAATATTCTTTCGATGTGTTATCACAGTTGTCAATCCGATACATAGGAGGTCGGCAATTTCTTTGTTAATTTTTCCTTTTGCCACCAATGAAAGTACCTCAATTTCCCGGTCGGTGAGTGTTTTTTCCTGTGTATGCTCCAATGTTTCTGGCAAATACTCTCCATGAGGATGTCCTTTTTTTTGTAAACTGATGAGCTCCTTGATGAGTAACCCTTCTGATACATTGACGCATAGACAATGGAAATCATTCAGTTGTGACATAGGATCATTGCTGGGAGTGAGGACGATGGTCTTGTGTTTGTAATCTAAAAAGAAATTCCGATTGGCAAGTACAATTTGCATGGATACAAAGAAGTGGAGGAAATGCTCTGGATTGGAAGCCTGCAATTCACCAAATGTACCAAATGCCTGAATTTGTGCAGAGGGGATGGCAGACTCGAGCAATTGCCTGAGTCCCATTACTGCCAGCGTGTTGCTTTCTACTATAGCAAACGCTGGTATTTGTCTGCCAATTTGTTGTTTCTTCATTTCTTCTTTCATTCTATATCTCTGTTTTTCTCCTTGTTAGGAATTTATAAAAAAGGTGTCAGCAGTTTGGCTGCAAACCATCCTTTGAATCTTTGCCAGCCTGTTCTCCATTCCCGCCAATTTTTCTCATTGAGCAGGAAACTGTCTTTCTTCTCGCCATCGAAGAGATCTACAACTGTCTCTTATACACATCTCCGAGCCCACGAGACTAAGGCGAATC
>CAMBBY010000358.1 GCA_945863825.1 uncultured Prevotella sp.
CTACACAAGGAGTATCGTCGGCAGCGTCAGATGTGTATAAGAGACAGTCTTAGACCTTACCAAATTCTCACACTCTCTTGCAGTCAAGCCCAAAACTTTGATTTTGCCGACAATTGGAAAATCTATGTAGCCAGCATTATCTACCAAATAATACTGAAGGTTCTGGTTTAGGGAAGAACCTCCCATGGACTTCGAATAAAGATTGAAAGGCTCAGACAAATCCTCATTGGAAGATTTCACGATGATAGACAACTGATCCTTTGGCATAATTTTAGCATCATACAACATTCTCGATGCGCTCAAATTCAAAGAATCAATATTTTGAAAATAAGCCACCTGTTTAGCACTTCCGCAACTGCTCAGCGCTAAAACCATAGTCATAGCGACTACGACTGCAAATAATAATTTTTTCATCATTGACAATTTATTTTTGAAATTTTGGTGCAAAAATAATGTTTTTTTTTAATATCAGCAAATGTTTATAGCAAAAATTAATGATTTAAGCTAAAAACATTTGCTGATTCCTTTATATTTGTCAGACAATTATTCCTCAATGCCGTTAGATGGCAAGTTGAAAGTATAACTGTTATCAAAAATCTTCTTCACCTTATTAATTTCTACGAAGGTAGTACCTCCCCCCTCTCCAAAGCTACCGCTCAGATAAGCAATCTTATCCTCCTCACCTAAGTAGCCTTTCTGACGAAGCATACGTACCGCTGCGGTAAACATAGCCTTGGTAGAAACCTGATCCTTCTGATGAATTGGAATAATACCATAGCTCAGATTCAACCAGCGCTGAAGTTTCTCCTTATAGCAGATTGCCAATACCGGATTTGGGCCACGGAAGGCTGCCAGGTCGCGTGCAGTCTGACCGGTCTCGCCATCGGTAATAATACCAGCAACACCCAACTTCTTAGTAGCCTCAATGGCAGCATGAGCCAGGAAGAGCTTCTGGTCAATCTTACCCTCTTCCATTGGATCAATATCATTCAGTGGAGACTTATCCTTCTCTGCCTGCTCAGCAATACGTGCCATGGTCTGCACAGCTTCTACAGGATACTTACCGCTTGCTGTCTCACCAGAAAGCATCAGCGCATCGGTGCGATAAAAGATAGCATTGGCAATATCGGTTACCTCAGCACGGGTAGGACGTGGATTCTTAATCATGGTATGCAACATCTGTGTAGCCACGATTACCGGTTTCTGCGCCTTCACACACTTAGAGATGATGCGGCGCTGGATGCCAGGAATTCTCTCGATTGGCACCTCGATACCCAGGTCACCACGGGCAATCATGATACCATAACAAGCATCAATAATCTCGTCAATATTATCTACACCTTCCTGATTTTCAATCTTAGAGATAATCTTGATATCACTGTGATGTTCATCCAAGATATCCTGAACAGCCTTTACATCTGCTGCATTGCGCACAAAAGAGTGAGCGATAAAATCAATATCCAATTCAATAGCAAGGAGGATATTCTTACGGTCCTTTTCTGTCAACGCAGGCAAATCAATATGTTCGCCAGGTACATTCACGCTCTTATGTGAACCTAAGAAACCCTCGTTCTGAACTTCAGCTACGAGCATCGGACCCTGATTATCAATGACCTTCATATCAAGTTCACCATCATCGAAGAGCAAATCATCACCCACTTTCACATCAGCAGCGATATCAGGATAGCTCAGATTGACAATGTCATGAGAAGTTTCCATCTCAGGACGACCGAAAATCTTGACTACATCACCCACATTATAATGAATAGGCTCTGCCACACCTGTGGTACGCACCTCTGGTCCCTTGGTATCAATCATAATACCAATGTGAGGAGACACTGCTCTTACATTCTTGACAATTGTGCGAATACCTTCTTCTGTAGCATGTGCAGTATTCATACGAACGACGTTCATGCCTGCAAAAAACAATTTGCGGATGAAATCCTGATCACAATGACGATCACTGATTGAAGCGACGATTTTTGTTTGTTTCATATCCTTTATTACCTTATTCTTTTTCTCAAATTTTCCTATAGAAAGACACGCTCTCTGCAATTTGACTGCAAAGATACTGCAAAAGCAAGACAATACAAAATTAAAAAGATTTTTTTTTTGTTTTTTATTGAGAAACTTCCAATATCATTCCAGAAGTATTGCTTTGAGCGGGTCTAAACAAAATTTTAACCTGATTCTGATAACTGAAATTACGAATTGCAATTTATCCCGTTTTTAAATATCAAGATCGGGAGCCTTTTCTGCACCAGCAGCAGCCTCAAACTTAGGCATAGTCTGGAAGCCGAATAGATTTGCTATGATGGCAGTAGGCATCTTACGTACCTTCAGATTATACTGCTGTACTGCATCATTATATTTGCGGCGTGCTTCACTGATTCGGTTTTCTGTACCCTCCTCCTGTATCTGAAGTGACTTGAAATTATCGCTCGCCTTCAGTTCCGGATACTTTTCAGCCACTACCATCAATTTGGAGAAAGCATTCGCCAACTCGCCCTGCGCGTCAGAATAAGCCTTCAATTTTTCTGGAGTCAGATTGCTTGCATCAAGTTTTACCTGTCCTACTGCTGCACGTGCCTTGGTCACGGCTTCAAACGTTTCCTTCTCATGCTTAGCATACGCCTTCACGATTTTTGCCAACTGAGGCATCATGTCTGCACGGCGCTGATATTGAGTCTGCACATTAGCCAGTTCAGTAGTAGCTTGTTCCTGTACTCCAATGATACCATTATAAGAACTTAAACCCCATAGTACCAGAAGTACTACGACACCCAGAATAATCCATCCAGTTTTTTTCATAACTTTCAAAATTTAATGTTATAATTAATACTATATTTATTTCACTTGAGAATATTTTCTTTCCCAACAACCTTGATTTACCATCCACCGCCGGAGCCACCTCCGCCAAATGAACCACCACCGAAAGAACCTCCAGAGAAGCCTCCGCCAGAAGAACTGCCTCCCGAGAAACCACCTCCTCCACCCAGAAAGAACGGAGGAAACCAATC
>CAMBBY010000359.1 GCA_945863825.1 uncultured Prevotella sp.
ACAAGGAGTATCGTCGGCAGCGTCAGATGTGTATAAGAGACAGATATTGTGCTGAGAGCATTCACCGAAACGCTTACCGACCGCTATTTTCTGAAGTCAGAGCGCAAGGAGCCCAACAATTTCTCTCTCTTCTTCAGTTATGGAGATAGCATCCTGCCTACCATCAAGGGTCTGAATTTTAATGAGAAAGATGCTTTCCTGCTGGAGGCAGCAGAGAAGAAGGATACCCTTACTTACTGGTTGAAAGATACTGCGTTGGTCAATCAGGACACGCTGCGGATGGAATTGGCTTATCGCATGACCGACAGTACCGGCGTATTGGTGAATAAGCTTGATACATTGGAGATATTGGCAAAGACTCCATACGCCAAGCGACAGAAACAGCTCAATAAGGAACTGGAAGACTGGACCAAGAAACAGGAAAAACTCAAGAAGAAAGGGGAGCCTTATGATTCCATCATGCCTCTCAAGCCATTGGAAGTGCAGGTGGGCGTCTCATCCCAGTTGGATCCGGATAAGAACATCCGATTTATGTTCCCTACGCCTCTCTCAAAGGCAGATACGGCAGGCATTCATCTTTATGCCAAGCATGATACGCTCTGGTATCGGGCACCTTTCGAGTTTAAGCCGGTTCCGAATAAGTTGAGGGAATATGAGTTGCGAGGCGAATGGCGTCCGAATATCGAATATAGTCTGGAAGTGGATTCTGCGGCATTCGAAGACATCTACGGATTGGCTACCACGGCTATCAAACAGGGATTCAAGGTATCTTCGCTGGATGAGTATGGTACTCTTCTGGTCAATATCACCAGTTTGACTGACGAACCGCTGCTTGTACAGTTGCTCAATGGTCAGGATCAGGTAGTCAAGGAAGTGAAGGCCATCAATGGTGTGGCAGAATTTTATTATCTGAAGCCACAGAAATATTACTTGCGCCTGATAGTGGATCGCAACAATAACGACAAGTGGGATACGGGCTGTTATGATGAAGACCAGCAGGCAGAAGAAGTATATTACTATCCTGGAGCTATCGAATGTAAGGCGAAGTGGGATGTCACGGAATCTTGGGATCCTAAGGAGAAACCATTGTCACACCAGAAGCCAGGTGCCATCACCAAGCAGAAGCCAGACAAGGAGAAAAAAGTAAAGAACCAGAATGTAGAGCGTGCCAAGAAACTAGGCATACAATACATTCCTAAAATATGATGAACTATGAAAAGAATGAAGTCATTGTGGATAGCAGTATTACTGCTGATGGTCAGCACTACAGTGTCTGCCCAGTGTACTTTCCGTAATACAGCCTTCAAGTCGGGTGAGTTTCTCACTTACAACTTGTATTATAACTGGAAGTTTGTGTGGGTGAAGGCTGGTACGGCCAGCATGTCTATTGTGCAGAGTACCAGGCATGGCAAGCCCGCTTATCGCACCTCATTGGTGACGAGAGGAAATCACAAGGTAGATGATTTCTTTGTCCTTCGTGATACGCTTTTGAGCTATACGGGTACCGATATGTCTCCGATGTATTTCCGCAAGGGAGCTCGTGAGGGCAAGCGATATACGGTAGATGAGGATTTCTACAGCTATTCTGGCGGCAAGTGTCATGTCAAGATGCATCGTCAGCGCAATGACGGTTCTCATTCCTGGAAGAAAGTCAGCTATGATGATTGCGTATTTGACATGCTGAACATCTTCCTCCGTGCCCGTAGTTTCGATCCTGCCAACTGGAAGAAGGGTTATGTAGTCAAGTTCCCGATTGTGGATGGCGATGGCCGTACTCCTGCCCAGATTAAGTTTGCGGGCAGAGAAACCATCAAGGCCGACAATGGTGTGAAGTATCGTTGTTTGCGTCTGGCTTATCAGGAGTATGAGAAGGGCAAGTATAAGCGCATCGTCGATTTCTACATTACTGATGATGAAAATCATGTACCCGTACGTCTGGACATGTTCCTGAAGTTTGGTAGTGCCAAGGCCTTCCTCATTGGTATGAAGGGCGTTAGAAATCCTGTTACTTCTATTGTGAAGTAATATTAGAATCTTATACTACTAATGAATTTACGAAAATCAAATAGGGGATTAGCATGGGTAATATTTTTATCCATGCTAATTGTTTCATGCACAGGTAATAAGGGGTATGACCAACTATTAGCAAAAGCTGATAGCTTGATGAATGTAGATGACGATTCAGCTAAGGTTGCCATCCAACTGCTTGATGATGTCAAACCTGAACTTACTGAGTTTATCTCGCAGAAGAATGCTTGCTAAAGTTTGTGGAAATTCTGGTAAAGGAAAAGATTTTGATGACTATATTTACCATATTTTATAAGTCAAATCCATCCTTGTAAAGTTTTGTAAATTATGAAGGCTTCATTTGTTTGCTATTTTTGAAAGAAACCGATAATTTTGTGGGCGGATTCAAAAATAACGTAACATGAAAAGGTTCAGAAAAAGGCAATGCGAAGTGTGACTTCTTGCTGGCCAACTATTATGCCTATGGATTTTGGGGTACTCCTGATTATTCAAAAGCAAAGGAGTTTTTGAATAAGGCTGTGCAAAATGGACATGGCTGGACTGTAGATATGACTCTTTTCAATAAGTTAGATTCTATCATCAAGCAAAATAACTTAGCTGCATCTAAGCCTTCTTTAGCCAAAGCGCAGGGAAGAAGTACAACTGTGAAAGTTGACAATTCTTCTGATGTGATAGGCTCTTGGAAAGGTACGATGTCTCTTTACGATTGGGGAAAAACAAGAGTGTTGTCAGAAGAACCTATAGCAATAGAAGTCTCACAAGATACGTGCCTTGTGGTAACTTGCCTTCAAAACGACTCCATCATATCAGTCTTTAGGTCTGATAAGCAGTTGGTAAATAAGTGGCAGAAAGAACATATCACTAAAGAAGACAAAATATACAAATGGATTCCATTGTCAATCTCTGTTTTGCGCAAACAGTTTCGACATCTGAACTTAATGGGACGAAATGGAAAGAGATTAGTCCTACTTATGATTATTGTGAGA
>CAMBBY010000360.1 GCA_945863825.1 uncultured Prevotella sp.
ATGCCCATTTCCTCAGCCAACTGTCGCTGAGAAATTCCACGATATTCTATTTCATCCTTCAGAACATCTCCAGGATGCGTAGGAAAAGCCGAAGTCATATCGTTTGCTCGCATTTCCTTTATTGTTGTTTTATCGTTGCTCATAATTATATCATTTATATATCCCCCATCTACTTCTCCGCAAATAAATTGGAGATTGCATAAAGAGGAATGATGTCTATCTTCTTGCCACCAGGACTCGCGAATGTACCAAAATTTTCGAGAGAACAGCGAATGCCCATTTCTATATGCTTCTGCGGATTGCGCATCAGCGAATACATACTACTCATAGAACCCTTCACGCCCGGTTTTACTTCTATCGGAACGATGCTGCCACTGCGAGCTATCACATAATCCACCTCGGCACAAGTACCTTTGTTCATGTTTTGCCAATAGTACAACTGGTGCCGCATCTGCGGAGAAGAATATTTGATAAGTTCCAAACCCGCCATCATCTCTGCCACATGCCCCTTGTCAACAAGATCGATGGAGTCTGCCACCATCATCTCCTTGATGCGCTCATCGATATCATCATCTATTCCTAAGATACCAAGTAGCACGCCAGTATCATGAATCAGATATTTTACTACCCGCTCATTGATTTCAGCTCCAAGCGGCACCCCATTGGCATCCGTATGATAGGTCGGTATGATTAGCCCGGCATCCTTCAGCATCTCCAAAGCCACCTTTACTTCTGCCGAACGATATTGTCCTTCTACCCTACTGTAAACAAACTTGGCTCCTGCCTGATGCGCTACACTTATGAGAGTTTGGCGCAAAAGCAGAGGATTTGCCTTAGCTCCGTATTTGGCAAAATCGTCCTGATAGCCCTGAATGATTTCGTTTACAATGTCACTACTATAGCGATAAGATCCTGTCTCCGTGTAGGTTGCCACGGCTTCTGGCATTCCGCCAACCAGCATATAACTTCGGAAGGCTTCCACCAACCTATTATAGAATGCCTCAGGAAGCGGATTCGTAGAACTGCTATTTCGCTTGATTCTAAGAAGCCCCTCTTGTCTCGTTGCTGTCAGGAATTCATCAAAAGACATCGGATAGACAAACAGGGAACTAACTCTGCCCACTCCAAATGATGACAAATTCTTCAGCGCAAACTCCAAGAGCGAACCTGCAGCAATGACATGAAGTTCGGGATAATCTTCCTTAAAAAACCAAAGGCTATGAATGACGTCTTCACACTTTTGTATCTCATCAAGGAAAAGAAGGGTTTCGCCCGGAACAACTGGCACATTAAAGAAGTCGGAGAGCTTAGCAGCAATGCTCTTCACATCACGACTGCCCTTAAAGAATTCCATCACCTCAGGATTTCTTTCCACATTAACTTCCAAAAAATATTTGAAGTTCTTGCCTAAATGCCGAATGGTGCTCGACTTGCCTACCTGTCGGGCGCCCCTCACCAAAAGCGGTTTTCTTCGAGGATTATCCTTCCATTCCAGTAAAGCCTGGTCGATGCTTCTTGACAAGTATTTATCCATATCTTTGCGTCTTAATGATTATATGGCTACAAAAATACTGATTATTAACGAGATATGCAATTATTTTATGTTAACTTTGCTAAAAGATAGAGTTATAAATGGATGTTTTATGATAAAAGATAGAGTTATAAAGAGGCGTTTTATGACAAAAGATAGAGTTATAAAGGGGCGTTTTATGACAAAAGATAGAGTTATAATGGTTTATGACAAAAGAAAGAGTTATAATGGGGTATTTGTAACAGATTTCCAAAGCAAACTATCAGAGACAGAGGAGAGAGGCATAGTTTCATGTATAAGTTTCTTATTATGTTATGGGCGCTCATGCTCAGTCAGGATGATAATATATAATCGACGTCATAAAATTCCCTCAAGGCTTCAAGAGCTTTAAATCTTGTATTGCCCATTTTATTAGAAATGACAAAGGAAAAATGGCAAAAACGTATGGGTATCGTTAAATCATGTTGGCATATTAAATTAAAAAAGGCTAATTCATTCCTCCATTAGAATAAATATTGTATTTTTGCATTTGAATTATCATCAATAGTTAGTAATAAAAAGAACAAAAAACAAATTTAAAAATTACAATTATGAATGTAGGAGATAAAATACCAGAGATTCTTGGCATTGACCAGGACGGACGTGAAATCAAGGCAAGCGACTATCGTGGTCGCAAGATAGTACTCTACAGTTATCCGAAGGCTAACACCAGCGGATGCACTGCCGAAGCCTGCTCCCTGCAGGCTCATAAGGAGGAACTGGCAGCTGCCGGTTACGAGATTATCGGCGTGAGCAAGGACAAGCAGGCTCTACAGAAGAAGTTTGCAGAAACCAAGGGTCTGCAGTTCCCTCTTATTGCTGATACCGAGACCACCCTGTTGCAGGAACTCGGCTGCTGGGGAGAGAAGGTAACCTGCGGCAGAAAGACCATCGGAATCCTCCGCACCACCTATCTCGTCAACGAAGATGGCATCATCGAAAAAATCTTCACTCCTAAGGAAATCAAGACCAAGATTCATGCTGAGCAGATTCTGGATTATATCCATCAATAAGCCTACAGCAGAATGGACAATATTGTCATCGAACTTTTTCTGTTGAGCATCGGAGCCAGTTTTGTACAACGCACTACTGGCTTCGGCTTTGGCATCTTCATCATGACGATGCTCCCTTCTATCATGCCTTCCTTCGGTGAGGCAACAACCCTCTCAGGCATCCTGGCGATGACCACCTCGCTGATCATCGTCATTCAGAAATACAAGTACATCACCTGGAGACGGCTGCTGCCCATACTGTTCACCTTCATCATCATCTCCATCGGAGCCATCTTCGTGCTCAAGCGGATGGAATATCATATACTGAACATATTGCTCGGTATTACGCTGATCATCGTGAGCATCTACTTCGCCTTCTTCAGCAAGCGCATCAAGGTGAAGACCTGTCTCTTATACACATCTCCGAGCCCACGAGACTAAGGCGAAT
>CAMBBY010000361.1 GCA_945863825.1 uncultured Prevotella sp.
CACAGTTGGAGAAACGCCATGTGGAGGCTTACCAGAAGCAGTTCGCTACTTCTTCCCTCATTTTGCCAACCGATATCAATGCTTCGTTGCCTACCAACCAGCGTCTGGAGAAATTTGCGGGCAGCAAGGATATGGCGATGGTAGCGCTGATGTATAACTATGGTCGCTATCTGCTCATCTCCTCTTCCCAGCCTGGTGGACAGGCGGCAAACTTGCAGGGCGTTTGGAACGACAGCAAAAATGCCCCTTGGGACAGCAAATATACCATCAACATCAATACGGAGATGAACTACTGGCCTGCCGAGGTAACGAATCTCGGTAACACCACGGAGCCTCTGTATTCGCTGATTAAGGATTTGAGCGTAACGGGAGCACAGACGGCTAAGGAGATGTATGGCTGCCGTGGCTGGATGGCACATCATAACACTGATATCTGGCGCATAGCAGGTCCGGTGGACGGTGCGCAGTGGGGCATGTTCCCGAATGGTGGAGCCTGGCTCACCACCCATCTCTGGCAGCATTATCTCTATACGGGCGACAAGGCTTTCCTCAAGCAGTGGTATCCGGTGATAAAGGGTGCTGCTGAGTTCTATCTCGACTATATGCAGAAGTTGCCGGACACCGAATGGAAGGTAAGCGTGCCGTCGGTGAGTCCGGAACAGGGACCTATGGGTAAGAGAACTGCCGTAACGGCAGGTTGCACGATGGATAACCAGATAGCCTTCGATGCCTTAACCAGTGCCGTGAAGGCTTCTGAGATATTGGGAGTTGATGAGGCTGAGCGCAAGGCGATGCAACAGCTGATTTCTCAGATTCCGCCGATGCAGATAGGAAAGTACGGACAGTTGCAGGAGTGGCTTGTGGATGAGGATGATCCGAAGAATGAGCATCGCCATATCTCGCATCTCTATGGATTGTATCCATCCAATCAGATTTCTCCTTTTTCTCATCCGGAACTGTTCCATGCCGCAGCCACCACTCTGAAGCATCGTGGCGACCAGGCTACGGGCTGGAGTCTGGGTTGGAAGACGAACTTCTGGGCACGCATGCTTGATGGCAATCATGCTTTCAGAATCATCAGCAATATGCTTCGTCTGTTGCCATCTGATGCGCAGGCAAAGGAATATCCTGATGGCAGAACCTATCCGAATCTCTTCGATGCCCATCCGCCATTCCAGATTGACGGCAACTTCGGAGTAACAGCCGGTATCGCCGAAATGCTCCTGCAGAGTCATGATGGAGCCGTGCATCTCTTGCCAGCCTTGCCTGATGCCTGGAAAGAAGGAAGCGTAAAGGGACTTCGTGCCCGTGGCGGCTTTGTGGTGGATATGGACTGGAAGAATGGCAGACTGATGAAGGCGAAGATTCGTTCCACCATCGGAGGCATCCTGCGTCTCCGCTCATACGTACCGCTGAAGGCGAAAAAGCTGAAGAAGGCAGAAGGAACATGTCCCAATATCCTTTTTGCATCTGCAGAAGTGAAGCCTGTAATGGAACAGCATCAGATAGCAGAAGGAGTGAAGGTTCCTATTCCTGACGTATATGAATATGACTTGGAAACAGAACCTGGAAAGGCTTATCTGATTAAATAATGTCCTAAAATCACATTTGTTGCCATAAAAGTATCATTTTGTCCACCTCTGGTTGGATAATTATTCGTACTTTTGTGGCAATATTTTTTATAATAATCTTTTAAACCTATAAATGAAAATGAAGAAACTATTATTTGCAACCTGTTGCATCGCTCTTTTAGGCGGTTCTTTGGAAGCGTCAGCGCAGAAAAAATCTGCAGCCAAGAATGTTCTGACACAGACTTTGAAAGGGAAGTCTTGGTCGGCTGATAATGGTAATGGTACCTTTACCAACCCTTTGTTTTATGATGAGTTTTCTGACCCGGATATCATCAGAGTGGGGGAGGATTACTATCTGGCAGGTACTACGATGCACAGTGTGCCGGGACTGGTGGTGCTCCATTCCAAGGATCTCGTAAATTGGGAGTTCTCTTCCTACTGCTTCGACCGATTGGATGATTCTGATGACTTCAATCTCAGAAACGGCAAGGAGGCTTACGGACAGGGTATCTGGGCACCTGCCATCCGATATCATAACGGCAAGTTCTATATCTTCTCCAATATCAACGGACATGGTTTGCAGGTGTATATTTCGGACAGTGCCAAGGGACCTTGGACGCATCATAAAGTTAATGGCGATATCTACGACCTCTCTGTGCTCTTCGATGAGGATGGTAAGATTTATGCCGTGCACAAGTATGGAAACGTGACCGTTACGGAGTTGAAGCCCGATTTGAGTGGTCCGGTAGAGGGCAGCAGCAAGGTGGTGATTCCTGAAGGCAATGCGATGGGTGAGGGACATCATGTGTATAAAATCAATGGAATGTACTATATCCTCTCTGCCGATTATTCACCGATGGGGCGCATGCAGTGTGCCCGAAGCAAGAGTATCTGGGGACCTTACGAAACCTGTGTGATCAGCGAACGCGAATCGTATGGTTATGCTGCTGGATGGAGCGTAGGTAACATGGGAATCGGTCGGCCTTTGCCGGAAGATGGTTTCAATTTCCAGAACAACAAGCCTAATGGGGTGAACCTGGGGTGTGCTACCATTCATCAGGGGGGCATCGTCCAAGCTCCGGACGGCAAATGGTGGGGCGTATCGATGCTGGATTTCAATGCCGTGGGCAGAACGGTATGCCTTTCGCCTGTCACATGGGTGGATGGCTGGCCTTACTTCGGATTGGAGAAGAACCTGGGTCGTTCACCTCGCACCTGGTTCAAACCGAATGATGCGGTGAAGACACCTCAGGCACCATACGAAAGATGTGATGATTTCTCTGGCAAGACCTTCAAACCGGTTTGGCAATGGAATCATAATCCGAACGACAAGATGTGGTCGCTGAATAAGGAGCGAAAGGGATGGCTCAGATTGCATTCTATGCCTGCCAAGCAACTGCTCTGGGCAAAGAATTCGTTGACGCAAC
>CAMBBY010000362.1 GCA_945863825.1 uncultured Prevotella sp.
CCTGCAGCCAAGAAAACTACTGATAAGTAGGAATGAGATTCTTCAGGAAATCCCTGAAGAAAAGAAATTATAAAACAAGAGTGTATCTTCTGGCTTTTTTAGAAGATACACTTTTTTTGAATATAAACGTATAAAAAGCGCTTCATCTGATGTAAAATGGGCGCTTTTTTATACACTAGTTCGTAAACGTTTACGTTATTTTGTGTATGTAATTGCATTGACCTTTTGAGTATTTTTCATATCTTTGCGGCATAACAAACCTACATAATAACTAAGGAGCCGCTTCATAATAACGGAACCAAGTCGTGATGAATAAGGTGAGTTTGTATAGAAACTGAATAAAAGCGAAATAAAGTTCAACTTAAAAACTTGAAATAATAATAATCTAAAACAGAAGTTTATGTATCAACAACTGAAACGTGTCAGTATGGCACTGGCTTTAGGCTCTGTTTTGTTTTGGTGCTTTTGCACAACAGAAAACAATCAAGGGTACAGTGAAGGATTCTAATGGCGAACCAATGATTGGCGTTAGTGTTGTTCCTGAAGGAATGGCAGGTTTAGGCTCTGTCACCGATTTGGATGGTAACTTTTCCATTAACGGAGTTAATCCATCTTCAGTTCTCAAATTTACCTATATCGGTTACAAGGAAAAGAAGGTAAAAGTAGGTGTCCAAAATTCCGTCGATATCGTGATGGAAGAAGATAACAATTCTCTGGATGAATTGGTTGTCATCGGCTATGGCGTAGTGAAGAAACGCGATTTGACAGGTTCTGTCGCTTCCATCAAGTCTGACGATCTTAAGAATGTGGCTTCATCTAATGCGATGCAGGCCATGCAGGCTAAGATTCCTGGCATGGACTTGCAGCAGTCAAGTGGTGAGTCTGGTTCTGGCGTAAGCATCAATCTCCGTGGTGCCCGTTCTATGTTGGCATCCAATAATCCGTTGATTCTTGTGGATGGAGTGGCTTATGGTTCTACGCTCGACCTTAATCCATCAGATATTGAGTCTATGGAGGTATTGAAGGATGCTTCTTCTACTGCTATCTATGGTACCCGTGGTGCCAATGGTGTTATCATCATTACTACTAAGCGTGGTAAGGCCGGTAAGACTTCAGTAGGATTCAATTTCTACAACTCTTTCAACAGTGCTACCAATGCAGCAAATTCTATGTACGGTGCAAAGGAAGTACAGCGCCTGATAGACAAGAGTGCTTATTCGACTTGGTATAAAGGTGCTGACAAGACTTTGGAGGCTTACAATACCGTGCTCGGCAGCATCACTCCTGAAAGTGTACTGACCAATAAACTGGATGACGGTACATCTACATTCGATATTTATAATGATGGTTCCTATACTGATTGGGGCGATTTGCTCTTGAAAAACAGTACATCTCAGAACTATGAAGTAAATGTAGCTGGTGGTAGTGAAAAAACCAATTTCAATATTTCCTTGGGTGCCATGTACGATCGTGGTTTGATGAAGAACGATCAGATGAGCCGCTACAATGGTAAGGTGAATATCGACCATCGTATCAATAAGGTTGTGAAGGTAGGATCCAGCTTACTCTTTACTTACAAAAACTGGAATCGTCGTAATTCCGGTGTTTACAACCAGGCTTTGAAGATGACCTCCATTACTCATCCATATTTGACAGATGGAAGCATCAATGCAACTCCAAACCCTTGGTATGCAGCCCACTGTTCTCCATTGCTGGATGATGTGGATGGTGCTTATCAGAATAATACAGAGTCAACCCGTTTCTTCGGCAATGCTTATGTGGAGGTTGCTCCTCTGAAGGGTCTGAACTTGCGCTCTATGTTTGCTGTAGATAGAAGCGACTCACGCAATGGCTTGTATCAGGACTATCAGAGTCAGCAGAGATACCAGTCTCCTTCTACCAGCTACATCCGTCAGATCAGAAATAACTCTACTGCGATTACATGGGATAATACCATCAATTACAATACTACGATAGCAGAGAAGCATGATTTGACAGCATTGCTTGGTCATGAGTTGACCCAGACAGTGACAGAAAGTTCTACCGTAGGCGGTGATGCAGGTGCTACTCATTATTATGAGAGCGGTTACAATGATCTGTCTAAGATCCTTTCTCCTGTGACAACTTCTACCTACGTCAAGACTTCCATGTTGTCATTCTTCGGTCGTTTGAACTATTCTTATGCCAGCAAGTATCTGTTGACCGCTTCACTTCGTGCTGATGGTTCATCTACTTTGGCAAAGGGTCACAAGTGGGGTTACTTCCCATCTGTAGCAGGTGGTTGGAGAATGATCGAGGAGAGTTGGTTGAAAGACCAGAAAGTTTTGAGCAACTTGAAACTTCGTGCTTCTTGGGGTATTTCCGGTAATGCAGCTATTGATGCTTATTCTACATTGACATCATTGAGTGCCAATACCTATTATTACTATTTAGGCAACACAGATGTATCTGGTAAGATTCCAAGCCAGTTGGGTAATCCTAACCTGACATGGGAGAAGACCTCATCATTCAACCTTGGTCTCGACTTCGGTTTCTTTGATGGACGTATCAGCGGTAGCATTGATTACTATTGGAACCATACCTACGATTTGTTGTTCTATAAGACAGCACCTGCATCATCATTCCCTACCGTTATCGACAATATCGGTAAGACAAAGGGACAGGGTCTTGAGATTTCTTTGATGACAGATATCATTCGTACCAAGGACTTCGACTGGACAGCCAACTGGTCTTATTCTCATTTCAAGGATGAGATTACTGAGTTGACAGGTGGAGTAGATAAGTACGTATCAGGTACCAAGGGCTTGTTCGTAGGCAATCGTGTAAACGCATTCTATGATTACAAGGTACTCGGTGAGTGGGGTATT
This sequence comes from uncultured Prevotella sp., assembly GCA_945863825.1. Classification (GTDB taxonomy): domain Bacteria; phylum Bacteroidota; class Bacteroidia; order Bacteroidales; family Bacteroidaceae; genus Prevotella. The sequence goes on from CAMBBY010000362.1 coordinate 2,868, forward strand.
GGTGAGTTCGACCAGTATGTAGAAGACTTTAAGGCTGCTAATGATGGCAAGAATCCAGATTGCACAGGTACCAAGGGCTATGGTACCTGTCTCTTATACACATCTGACGCTGCCGACGATACTCCTTGTGT
>CAMBBY010000363.1 GCA_945863825.1 uncultured Prevotella sp.
ACGTCTGCTACCCTCTGTCTATGACTCGAAATTAATTCAGCAGACCCTAATTAATAGTCATAAATACAATATGTGCATACAACTATCAATCACGCCAAGACGCAAAAAGGGCGTGATGCTCTTATTGCGTTCAGCTATGAGGCAGCCTCGGAATGGAAACCTCAACTATTCAAATAAGAATGCACCACGCCTATAGCGTAGATGCATTGCTAATACACGAATAGTTAAGGCATCCCATACCGAATGCCTTATCACAATTATTCCTTGTTACGTTATTTCCAATAAGTTTCCGAGGCTTTTGGCTGAACGCGAAATAATAGCGAATGCTTTTGTTTACCAACGATGTCTTGGAAATGGCAGTAGCCAAATCCATTTGCAAAGATACAACAAATTATTGAAACGAGTACACCTTTCATCGAAAAACTTCTATTAAACCTTACCTTTTTCTTCTTTAGATACCAGCAAACAACTCTCACCACGCCTAAATACACTTTATTCTATCATAACATAAATAAGGAATTGAAATATGATAAAGGGGTTAGAAAGTTTACTGCACAACAGCCGCTTTACGAGCGCACAACACGTGGCAGACAACCGCACAACAGCTGATGTGCGATTGCATAACAGCTGTTGTGCGGCTGACGATACTATCTCTTTCGACAACTTATCCTATCTTTTACGACAACTTATCCTATCTTTTCAAACAACTATTTCTGTCATTTCAAACCGCCAATCACAGTATTTCCAAATTCTATCTGTATTTCTTTCCTCTTTTCTTCTTGATTCTCAGAATAATTATTTATCTTTGCGACATCAACCAGACAATAACGGGTGATAACAAGAACATTTTATTCTTGCTGACATAAAACTGAGAAAACTATGGCTATAAAATATGAAATACATTATCTTCCCAATGCTGGAGGAAATGAAGAGACACGCCGATTCGCCCATATCTTTGAGCAACCTGCGATGACAGACAAGCAGATGATAGAACGAATAGCCCAACATAGCTGTTTGGGAAAGGGAGAAGTGGCTACTGTCTTCATGCAACTGCGTGACATTATCGAAGAAGACCTGCAGGATGGAAAGCGTATCAACATCCCGGAAATCGGATACCTCTCACTCTCGGTAAATCTGGATATGGATGAACTGAAGCCTGACAGCAAGGTGAGAGCCGACTACGTTAGCGTAAGGGGCATCAAGTTCCGCCCCAATGAAGACCTGCTGAAACAGGTGAAGCATCATACTCATTTCGAGAAATCGCAATATACTTCCCGCTCCTACCCTTTCTCTGAAGATACCTTGAAGGAGAAAATAAGAGAGTATATGAAAGACCATCGCTCCATCAACCGCAGAACCCTGGAAATGGAATTTCATATCCGCAAACAGACTGCACTCAACTGGTTGAAGCAACTGGAAAAATCCGGTTTCCTGATTAAAGAAGGTTCACGCAATGCTCCGGTTTATTTCCTGGCAGAAGAATAGAAACCTGCATCAGGATTATTGGCTATAGCCATAGGAAATAGCCTGAAATCAAGCTTTTCGTAATCTACAACCAAAAGTAAAATACTATGCCAAATAAAGAAGAAAAGAGAATAACAGAACAGAGCTCGCTCTACGAACATCTGGAAAAAATGAGCGTGGAAGAACTCACCACTCATATCAATGAAGAAAACAAGAAGGTGGCGCTGGCGATAGAACAAGCATTGCCTGCCATCAACCAACTGATTTCCGCCATCGAAGGGCAGCTGAAGAAGGGCGGAAGACTCTTCTATGCCGGTTGCGGAACGGGCGGAAGACTGGCTACCCTCGATACCATAGAGGTGCAGAACACCTATGGCATCGACGGTTCGCAGATACAAGCCATCTTCCCCGGAGGCATCGGCTGCCTTACGCAAACCAGGGAATCCAGAGAAGACGACCTGGAGAATGGTTGGCACCAGCTCTGCGATAAACATATCTCAAAGCAGGATTTCGTACTCGGTTTTTCTGCCAGCGGCACAACCCCATTCGTGCTTTCCATCTTGCAGCATTGCAAGAAAGAAGGCATTCCTACGGGTTGCATCGTCAACAATCCCCACGCTCCCATCGCCCAAGCTGCCGATTATCCCGTAGAAGTCATCACGGGACCGGAATTTGTAACGGGAAGCACTCGCATGAAAGCAGGCTCATCGCAGAAGATGATTCTGGACATGATAAGCACTTCCCTTCAGATCAGGCAAGGACGGGTGGAAGGCAACAAGATGGTGAACGCCAAACTCATCAACCATAAACTCATCGACCGTGCCTGCCGCATCTTCATGGAACGCAATCCGCAATATACGGACTACGAAGAAGTGAAACAGCTGATTCTGGAATCAGGAAGCGTGAAGAAGGCGGAAGCCCTGCTAAAGAGTAAAAGCGATTTAGATGTTTAGATAGAGTTAGACAAGAATTCACCTTATTTAATAGGATGATATGGCAAAGAAAGCAATCGTAATGGGTGCCACATCTGGCATCGGAATGGAAGTAGCAAAACTGCTTGCGGCAAAAGGCTGGCAGGTGGGAATAGCCGGCAGAAGAATCGAGAGACTACAGACTCTGGTTTCTGATAACAAAACAACCTTGCAAAGCGGCGGAACCATCTCTGATAACAAAGCAACGCCACAAGGCGGAATCATCTGTTATCAGCAAATCGATGTGACTTCCGCCGAAGCACCTTCCCAGCTTCTCGAACTCATTGACAAGTTGGGAGGAATGGACCTATATTTCCACAGTTCTGGCATTGGCTGGCAGAACAACTTGCTCGATATAGAAAAAGAGTTGAAGACCGTAGAAACCAATGGTTTGGGATTCACACGCATGGTAGATACGGCATTCAACTGGTTTGTCCACCACCATAGTAGCCAGAAGGCCCGCATAGCCTGCATCACTTCCATTGCCGGAACCAAAGGACTCGGTGCCTGTCTCTTATACACATCTGACGCTGCCGACGATACTCCTTGTGTA
>CAMBBY010000364.1 GCA_945863825.1 uncultured Prevotella sp.
ACATCTGCAAAGTTCCAGTCGTCGAGGTCGCGACGTGAAGCAGGAACGTACAACAGACCGTTTGAACCATAGTCGTTTACTACGTTTGAAGATAAGATGTAAGAGTAGCGTGCACAGCTATAACCACCGGCATAACCCAAGTTCATACCCTCGTAGATCAGACCCACCTCTGTACCGAAATGCTTAGCGTAGTCTTTCTTGTAAGAAGCAGAAACGATCACACGGTGAGGAGCTACGTATGTACCCAAACCGGTTTCCATGTCATTATTACCGTTGATAGAGTAACGGTTGTTGTAGTATGCAGAAGAAACCTGGTCGCCTACACCGTCACCATAAGAGCGGGCTCTTGAGTGAGTATAGGATGCAGAGATGTTGAGACCGAAGTCAAATCTCTTGGCAAGCGATGTGGTGATAGAATAATAATATGCCTTATGACCTGCATTGGTAATCATGTAAGGGTTGTTACCATTTCCGCTGGCTGTGTAGTAGCGGCGGGTATCACCAGGAGCCAAAGTGATGGTTGATTCTCCATCCCAAGAGTAGTTCAGGTTGGTCACAGTTGCTGGGTTGAATTCACGGCTGTAGATACCCTCTACAGAGAAGTCAATACCGCCAGGCAACTTCGCGTCGATAGCCAAAGAACTCTTCCATGTTGCGTTCATCTTCAAATCCTTGTCGATGATGGTAGGAGTAGAAGGAGCTGCTGCGTTCTCACGACTTGCAGGAACCGTGAGGTCCTTCAACTGGTCAGCACGGTTTACATGGAAATTAGGCTGACCGTATGCTGCTTCGTTGGCCTTATTATAATAATAGGTGTATTGACCACAACCGGCATTACCCACAGCAGATACGAGCCATACAAATGGTAAACGACCTACGAAGTAACCTGTACCACCACGGAGCACGAGCTTCTGGTCGCCAAGAACATCCCAATTGAAACCTACACGAGGTGAAACGGTAATCTTTGCGTCTGGCAACTGGTCTGTATTGTAGCTATAATACTTGCCGTCGTTGGCTCTGTACTTCAATGCACCGAAAGCCGCATTGTAGTTGTTCTTCAACTCAGGATAGATAGGCAACTCGAAACGCAAACCTGCGGTGAGGCGGAAACGGTCAGAGAAATTGATCTGGTCCTGAACGTAAGCAGAGAACTGGTTGTATTTCATCTTAGCCAAGAACTGGTCGCTGCCATCCATAGGGAAGGTAATGCCGTATGCTGCTGGTTTTCCACCTGCCATGAAATCTTCTGGAGAAGAATATACGTAGTAACCTGCTGAAGCGGCACCGAATCCATTGGTAGCCTCGTTGGTCTCATACTGCACACCAGCGATGAAATTCTGGATACCTACTGCCCATGTTGCTTCATCAGTAGCCACGAATGTCTTCACCTGACGGAGGTTACCCTCTGTGAATGGGTCTGGACCTAAGCCCATGTAAAATGCGCCGTCCTTCAGAATATCCACTGTTGGGAACATTCCTCCAAGATAGGTACGAGGCTCATCCTGGTAAGAGTATGTCAAGCGAAGGGTGTTGTTCCATCCGCCCCACTTAGAATTCCATTCACCAGCTACAGAGGTAAAGTTCTTTTCCTGATAGTAACGGGCACTCTCGAAATAAAGACCTGAGTTGGCTGTACGGCCAGACTGTGACTTTCCGCCTGAGATGGCGATGCCATCAGATGTTCCACCAGGATAAATCTCTGAATCCTTGAATGGAGTGGTAGAACTGGAAGGACTGTTGGAATCCTTGTCATGGCTTTTGGAGAAGCGGAGATTCACCTTGTTAAACTTGTTGATGTTCCAGTCTAAACGAGCCAGGAACTTGTAAGAAGGTGTGTCGAGAGAATAACCCTGGTAGCGACCTGGGTTGTAACCATACTTGCTCTGGAGGAACTGGAGCATATTGTCCATGTCGCTCTGCAAAGGACGGTGTACGGTACCGGAGTTTGGCTTCCATGCGTCGGTTGCACTCATTCGGGCTGTACCTGAAGGACCGGCTGAGATGTTTGCCTGATATTCGCCATTCGCAAAGAAGAAGAGTTTGTCCTTAATGATAGGACCTCCCAAACTGACTCCCCATGTGGTAGAGTGAGACTGGAGACGGTTCAACTCGTAGTCGGAAACCTTGTCGCCACGGAGATGAGAGTTGGTGGTGTACATATAGGCTGTACCCTTAAACTGATTGGTACCACTCTTGGTAACTGCACTGATGGCACCTCCTGTAAATCCGCTCAGACGTACGTCATAAGGAGAGGAAGATACGGATACCTGATCCAATGCATCCAGAGAGATAGGTGAACCATTACCAGGAAGGTTGCCGCCGATACCGAAAGCATTGTTGAATGCTGCACCATCGACAGTCACGTAACTCTGGCGGTAATTACCACCACCCACAGCAAAACCGCTGCCAATCTGGGCTCCCTGTGGAGTCAACTTCAAGATGTCGTTCATGCTACGGCTCACGGTAGGAATGCTCTCAATCTGTCCGGCGTTGATACTGGTAGTAGCACCAGCGCGGTCTGTACGCATGTTGTTGTTGCGGGAAGCAGATACAACAACTTCTTCGAGCAACTCGGCATTCTCTTTGAGCGTTTCGTCCAATACAGTGTTTTGTCCCAAAGGCAAGTTTACACCCTTCAAAACCTTGGAAGAGTAACCGATGTAGGAAACTTCCACTTTGTAAGGACCACCAGGTTGCAAACCCTGGATAGAGTAACGGCCATTGGCATTGGTGGTTGCTCCATAAACTGTACCGGAAGGCTCATGGGTTACTTTGATGGTAGCACCAATGACGTCCTCATTGTTGGCAGTAATCTTACCACTCAGACTTGATGTGGTAATCTGAGCCATTGCCTGTGATACAAAGAAAATCAGCAAGGCAAAGAGTAAATGCAATTTTTTTTGCATACCTTATAAATAATTAGTTAATAATATTTTGGGGCTAAACTTTCTGTCGGTTTTAACCTCCATTTTCAAATATGCTGCAAAA
>CAMBBY010000365.1 GCA_945863825.1 uncultured Prevotella sp.
AGATTCGCCTTAGTCTCGTGGGCTCGGAGATGTGTATAAGAGACAGGCACCTTGCGCTGTTTGTCGGTCAGCTCAGGGCGCTTGTCCTCATAACTGCCAGCCCAGAAATGGGTCTGACTGTGCTTGTAGCGGGTCTTGTAATCCACGTGCTGACCCATCAGGTGGAAGATGGTGAGATTATACTTACTGTTGGTTTCAGCTTCCTTCAGTCCGTTGTCATAGTCCTCCAGCAGTCCGTCGTCCAGGGCGTGCAGCTCCGTGTTGCGGCTGTCAAACTGCAACTTGCTGAGTTTCGGATTGTTGAGGAAGAAACCGCCGCTGAAGTCATATACGGCTTCCTTGGCCTGCGGCAGAAACTCATTGGTGATAAAGGTGACGTGGTAACCTGCCTTGCGGAAGATTTCCGGGAAGAGAGGATAGTCGCACCACTCGCCCTTCTCGCCGATGACATGGGTGGAGAATACGTTCTTGAAAACAAAGCTGGTGAGATTCCAGCAGGTCACGACATCCGTAAATTTAGTCAGTTTCCTGGTCTTTTCCAATGCCACCTGATAAGGAGTCGTATCCATGAAATAACCATATTGCTGGGAATGCTGCTTGCCGAAGCTCTCGCCGATGATGAGCACAATCTGTGGCGAACGGTAGGTGCAGGTATCTACCTCCACCTTGTCGGCTGCATGAATCAGTTGGGTAATCTGGTTGGCAGCCAACTTGTTGGCGTAGATGCTGAAATTGAGACGGTAGATAGGCATATAGAGATTGGCGCAGTCCTTCTCCGTGAGGGTGTGTTCCACTTCGCCGATGGTCTTGCCCGTCATCAGCTTGTGGATGGCCATCTTGTTGTGCCAGGAAGTGCAGGCGCTCCAGATGAAGAGGGCGATGCAGCAGAAGCCGGCTACCTGAGGCAGGAGTCGGGTGATGCGATCAATATGAATGGTAAGCCAACCGTAGAGCGGTTTGCTGAAGGAGGCAAAGAGTACCGATACTTTCCAGATGAAATGGCGGAAACGGCGGAAGGCGGTGAGTATCTGCACGAGGATAAGCAGCAATACCCAACCCACACTACTGAAGATAACCTCGGTAGAGAGGCAGGCTGCGATGAAGTTGCTTGCCTCGCTGCTGTTGGTTTCGCCCACCAGCATGAGCATGGAAGGGTTGAGCGTGGAGCCGAAATTGACGAAGCAATAGACATCAGCTATCGCCACGGCATACAAGATGAGATAGAGCACACCTCTGATGCAGAAGCGTACTTTCTTAGGAATCAAAGCCAAGACAGCACAAACGATGTAGAGGTCGAAAAACAGTTCCAGATACAGGTTGTCGTAGAGTTCACGCCATCTCGGGAGCGTTACTACGGCAGTCAGTACGCCCAAAATATACATGAACGTAAAGAAGTTAGCATTACGTCGTATCGGTTCAAATGCCAGGCACAAAGCCTTCTTGATGTATTTCTTCCAATTCATATCTTCCATATTATAATTTCTCATTTCTCATTCCCCTATAATATTTGCATGCCAAGTCCTCGATGGCTTCCGGCACCATTCCGTGGATGCTTTCCCCCTGAAGAATCGCCTGGCGTATCTGGGTGCTGCTGATGTTGAGCAGAGGCGTTTCCACGATGGCTACTCCCTGTGGAACGGCTCCGATGCTTGCTCCCTGACGGGGATAGACCACGATAGGGTAGTGGGCGAGAATGTCGTCGTGATGAAACCACTTGTCGAAAGCGGCCCAGTTGTCTCCACCTATTAATAAGGTGAAGTCGATGTCGGGATAATCCTTGCTCAGCGCCTGGAGCGTATGCCAGGTGTAGGAAGGTTTCTGAAGATGGAATTCATAGTTACAAGCCTTCAGCAGGCTTTCCCCTTTGAGCGCCTTTTCCACCAGTTCGAAGCGCAAAGAGTCGTCAAGCAGGTCGGTTGCAGCCTGCTTGAACGGATTCTGTGGTGAAACCATAAACCACACCTCGTCCAGTCCCGCCTTTTCGCAGAGGCTCTTGGCCAGAGCGATGTGACCGGTATGTATCGGGTTGAAACTTCCTCCGAATATTCCTACTTTCTTCATTCTTCGTTCTTCACTTAAAATTCTTCACTTGAATTTTTCACTCTTCGTTCTTCACTCTTCACTTAGAATTCTTCACTCTTCGTTCTTCACTCTTCACTTAAAAAATCCTTGACGAGCTGATAAACCTCCTGCTGCGCCTTCTCCAAGTTGTCGTTCACCACTACATGGTCAAACTGTGGAGCAAAGGTCAGCTCATAGCTTGCCTTGGCAAGTCGCTGTTCAATCACCTCTGGTGCATCCGTACCACGACCATTCAGACGTCGGCGCAATTCCTCTACCGAAGGAGGTTGCACGAAGATGCTCAAGGCACGCTCACCATAGAATTTCTTGATATTGACGCCACCCTTGACATCTACGTCGAAAATGACGGAGTCGCCAGCATTCAGCTGGTTTTCCACCTGAGATTTCAGCGTGCCGTAGAAGCGGTCCTGATAGACCTCCTCGTATTCCAGAAACTCCTCATTAGCAATCTTAGCCTTGAATTCCTCAGGAGTGAGGAAGAAATATTCCACACCATTCTTTTCTGTACCACGAGGGGCGCGGGAGGTGCAACTGATAGAGAAGGCCAACTTCAATTCCGGGTGTTCCTTCATCAACCAGTTGACTATTGTGCTCTTTCCGCTGCCGGAAGGAGCGCTGAAAATTAACAATCCGTTCTTCATTATTATATCATTAATTTTATGATTCCAATTATAGTGCATTCAGCACCTGCTCCTTGATCTGCTCCAATTCGTCCTTCATCTTCACCACGATGTTCTGCATTTCAGCCTGATTGCTCTTAGAACCGGTAGTGTTGATTTCGCGACCCATCTCCTGTGCGATGAAACCGAGCTTCTTGCCCACGCCGTGACCTTCCTCGTTCATGGTCTCACGGAAATACTTCAGGTGGTTGGCAAGGCGCTGCTTCTCCTCGCTGATGTCGAGCT
>CAMBBY010000366.1 GCA_945863825.1 uncultured Prevotella sp.
GTATCGTCGGCAGCGTCAGATGTGTATAAGAGACAGATATATTCTCCATTCTGGACATTTCAAGAATTATCAGGATATGCTTGACGGCAAGACTCACGGAAGACGAATGCTCAAGACCTTCATCATCGATACAGGGTGGATACACTCCATGTCGGCTGACGATGTAGGAAGGCTGAAACATATCGACAATATTGACCAGGAAAAGAAATATTTCCTTTCGGAGTTTGTAAAAGAACAAACAAAGGCAAGGAGTAGTCTGCTGAATATTGAACTCTATCGCCGATACATATATCACTGGCTGATGCACCATCAACATGTGTCGCATGAGCCACGCCTCATCGTACGTTGGCTCGAGCAGGTACCAGAAGGTATGCCTCTTCAGATTTATGTATTTATTATTGACAGCAGCCTCGCCGCTTTTGAATGGCAGCAATCACAGATTATAGAGCATATCATAGAAGCACTAGCATGGTTCGATCTTAAACTCTATCAGAGTGCATCTGGCTACGATGCAAGCAACTGCAATATCAATATCGAAGAGAAACGAGCTGATTACCGAAGAAAAATTAAAGCAAATGGAGAGATACAGTGAAGACCTTCTGCAATATCTAATCGAGGATAAGTCAGAGCGTGACAACTGGTATAAGGCACGTTATTACGTAATGAATACCCTTCCATCGCTGGAAGGGGAGGGTATAAGCCATGATTCGAATAAAAGAATGCATGTGGTGGTAAACTGGGAGGACTCTTCCTCCCTACTGTTAGCAGTGATAAGACAGATTTGTCTTGTTGCGCACTATCCTAATTACCAGGAGGATACAGGAGTCAACAGAACACTTATTTCCATCTGTACAAAAGATATTACCGCTGCATATCAGTCTATCAGAGGTTGTGCTTATCTCGGCAATCTTCTGGCGTATTGCAAGTGTAATATTACAGACAGTAAAGAGACCGAATGTACAGAGACGTTGCCTTTGGACATAGAGTTCGAGTTCGTAACAGGCAAATCCGAAATAGGGGAAAACGATATTGCTTTTGAGATAAATAAAAAGGATGTAGAGGATAAAACTGCTCATTTGCAAGAGGACGACTATATACTGGATGTCACCATGGGTATGCTTGTCTGTATGGTTTACAATACCGGTGTCGAAATTGACAATCTTTCTGCTTACGACAATGCCAACATCGAGCGCTATTCTATCGCACTTAATGTATTCTGCTACAAACTCAAGCCAGACTTGATCTTCCAGAAATGGAAGGAATGTGCCAAACCCAATAATAATGGCAAATATAATCAAGTGGATATAAAGAACAAACTGTCATCTGTATTCTGCGCTGATTGCTTTGAGAGTCGCATCAGAGGACTACTTGATACAAGCGAAAAAAACATCGTTGAATACTTGCTTCAAGATTTCGGAACCGTGATGAAAGTTATTTGTAAAGAAAACATCATCACCTCACTTGCACGATGTGAGCACTCACGGTGGAATGTGGAGAAACTCATCATGGGCTTTAGTCCTCTTAAACCAGAAGATTGGTATAAAATTGAAAGCTGTTTTGGGAAGGAAAGAAGAAATTTGATAAAAAGGCTGAAAAAAGCAGGGAGGCATATTGATATATGTTCCTACAGAGGTCTACGGCGAGTAAATCCAGAAGATATGAAATATGATTTCTTCCTGATTCTGGCAATGCCACAGATTTTGCGGAGCTATTATTTAGCCAAATAAGCAATTATCGTAAGCAGTCTATTTTCAAATGGTACAAGGATACATGCAAACAGATAATAGAAATGACACCCTACGGTTGTCAGCCAGAGGTGTGAGATGTCTAAGTAGATGTTCCATATCACTAAGAAGAACCGTAGTAGCGTACTCTCGACTATTCGTATACGTCTGTGCCATAAAACCACTGGCGAGGGAAATGTTTCTCGCAGACAAGCAACTATAGCGAAGAATAGCAACTTGTCCTAATTTGAAAACTTACCCAAAAACTCAAATAAAATTCAAAATTATGAGAAACTTAAGAAAAACAAGTAAAGAGCACTCCAAATTTCTGACAGGAGCAATTGTATCATTGGCTTTTATAGCAGGATATGTAACGAACTCTATTATTACACCCCAACATTTGCACGCCAAGGAGAACTTTGATGTTACATTAACAGGGTTTAACCAAACCTCTGCTAAAAAGAATTCCGCGGTTAATTCAGGGTCAGCACCTCAAAGCAAACAACCCCAAAGAAAAAACAGCAATTCTGACAACCTCAACAGACCTGCCAAATCAGGGATATTACGGTATTATACAAAAACCTCAGTAGAAACTATAGGCGGGGGAAAAAAAATTAAGGTCGTAAGCAAGTATGCTATCAAAGAATCAGAATATCTTCTTCATCGTGAGTTAAAAGACATAAATACAGGAAAAACTCTTCAAACTGAGGATTATGATAGTTATATATCTTTTCCCATGAAGACACAAATAAGAGATAAAAATGGGGTTACTAATTATGCTGAATTTTATGATGATTTTAGTGATGACAATAAGTGCCCAGTTTCTGGCAAACTTATGCAGATAGGAGACGATGGTGATAAGGTTCTTTATACAATATCTTATAAACGTATAGTGGAAATGGATCCTGAACCAAAACAAGAAGACCTTGGACCTCTATTCCCATTTCTTATAAACTAATTGATTTTGCCATCGTTAGCTTGCCGTCATAAAAAACAAATAGTGAAAACATTCCCCTACAAAATGGTTCTGCAACAATTGATTTCATCATGTCTTTTCAATATTTAGCGGTTAACACTCGTTTGGGGCTAAAAAGACGATGTACTTTTGCTACAGAGTTCTATTCTACAGGTGATTTTTCAAATTAGCCTATGGAGCTGCAATATAAATATTTCGCATTTATCTCCTATAATAGCCATGACACTGCGTGGGGAAAGAAGCTGCAACACAAGTTGGAGGGCTACCGTATGCCCGCCACTTTATG
>CAMBBY010000367.1 GCA_945863825.1 uncultured Prevotella sp.
ACAAGGAGTATCGTCGGCAGCGTCAGATGTGTATAAGAGACAGGTCATATTCAACACTTGAAGGCAGAAGTTCTTTGTATGCAAGTGGTTCTAAATTTTTCATCACCTTACGTACTGATGTTTAGAATAATTCAAAAAGTTCCATTCAAGTAAGCCCTTGTCTGAATGTAACTTGGTTCGTAATAGGCGCTACTGTTGTAGTTGTCTATGGTTTCGCAGATAGGTGAAGCATAGACGCTGATGATTGAATCTGCAAAGTTACCTCCTGAAGGTGTAACAGAATCAATAAGACGTGCATAAACCTTTCCCATCTGAGTATCTGATGGTACCTTATCAGTGAACCGTGCGTCAATAGATGTTACATCGAAGTCTCCGGATTCAAGTGCATACTCTTCCTTCCAGTCAGCAACAACTTGATCTGGGTTAAGACAATGTAGTGTACATGCGATTGATAGTTGACGTTCCAGAGCAGACTTACCAAGCTTCTCCACAACGTAGTTGTTACGCTGATGGAGATGGCGTGCTGTGCGTTCTATCATGTAGCATACGAAATAGAGATCATTGAAAGTTATCTCTTCGTCTGGGAAATATATGTTGCTCATAATGCGTAACTCTTTTTGAATGTTAGTGTTTTGAGTGCTCTGTCATTACAGAAAAGTAACTGATGGGTTGGATGTTTGAAACGTGCTAATGCCCAAAACGCTTCACGAGTGATGCGATTAGCGAGATAGTCCTCAACGTAATCCCATACTTCATCATCAGCCATCGGTCCTTCTACTATATCATAGTCATGTGATTCACCATGCCGACATGCAGCTACAAAGTCAAGCCATTCATCTGTCATAACAGGGAATGTCTTAACATTAAGTTCTGGGTTAGGTGTGTATTCGTAAACACAAACAATATGAGGGTTACGTTTTGTGACTGCCCATCGCTGTGCTTGACGCTCTAGTTTGGTGCAGTAGAAGCCATAACCGAAGTCTTTTGTATAACCAGCTATACGAACTTCTGGCTTTTCAACTATTGTATTTGTTCCGTGATAAACTTCCATAGTCTTTGTTTTCTTATTCTGATACTTCTAAAAACTTCTCCCATACCTTCACCATGGCAAAGGTATCGAGGCTGCAATAGTCAAGGAGGGCTTTGCGAGTGTGGTCGCGTTGATCTGGTGTCATCGTTGCCATGCGTGGATAGATGCTCATTGCCTCACCACCATTCTGTACCCCTCCGGTAAGATTGTGATAATCCAGTTGTGGATCATTAGGGAAGAGAGCAGGGAGAACTTTCTTAATAGAGAACGAACCGTTCATGGCAGGCTTGTAGTAGTAGCCGGCTCGGAATGGATCGAGAAGGTCAACGATGTGCTCCTTGATATTGATAAGGTGCGGTGCGAGGTCGGGATATGCTTCTGCCAGTTCCTTCAAACGAGTGCATTCAAACGCTTTGTTGTATGCTGTGGTGCAGACATTCATCGGGATATCATGGCAAAGTTGTTCTGCAAGGGCGCGTCGAGGGTCGTTCATGCCATCACCTAAAAACTCTGTATGTTTCAGTTCACCTCCTTCTTGTTCAATATAATGTAGGGAATACAGGAACGTAACCTGTTGGTATGGATGCGTACCCTGATACTTTGGTATTACGGTTTGCTCCGTCTCGAAGTCAAGAAAATAAAGTGGATAAGACAACTGCTTCAGGAACTCACTAATACCATCCTTGTTAATGTATGTCTTATCGCCAAGCGTACACTCCAACTGCAGTTGTTGCGTGTCGCTTAGCTTTTGCTCGCGCATCTCTTCAAGAGTAATGCGGCCTTCTTTCATGTGCTCGAGTGCTTTCTTGAAACTCATGCGGTAAAGGCCAAAGACAGATGGATGAGGGATAATGTCTCGTGAGCAATACTCCCAGAAAGCGCAGTCGTATGGTTTATGGCAGTATTCGCCAAACTCTCGCTCAGGTTCTTCGCCTTCAAGCATCTGTTTAGCTTGGGCAATACGTGTAGGTACCTTAAGATACTCATTAGCTACCGCCTCGCTTATGTCGTTGATATTGAAGAACTCCTTTACATTCAAATCTCCATCCAACACATACTCGTTGTTGATGTTGACGAGATACGTTCCTGTAACATTGATTCCGCAATTAGTGAGCACATACTTCTGATATGCCACATCCTGAGCATAAACTTCCAGATGACTCAGGTCGGTACTGCTCTTAACCTCATAAATTGCATAACCTTCATCTGTCCTATGCAGAATATCCACAGCACAGTAGCAGCCATCAAACGAGAAGGCTGCTTCAGCAATGTTCTCTACATTCTGGTTAAGGTAATCCTGAGTCTTAGCCATCATTACCTTCAGGTCCAGCCGCTCTGAGCCATCAGCCATAGTGGCATAAGTGGTTACGTCTGCGTACTCACCAAATAACTGCTTGGCAAGTTCGCCAACTTCACTTCCTGCCTCAAAGCGAGCTTGAACAGATGGATCTATCACCTGCTCTTCTGGCTTGTGTATTTTCAACCATAATGCCTTAGGACATTGACAATATGTGGTATATTTTGATTTTGAAAGATTCTTCATGATGTTACTTCGGCTTTGTTTCAAAGTTTCTCGATTATCTATTCACCTTCTATTTCGGTGTCATTAAGTAGCTTCTTAACATCAACACCGAGTGTCTTTGCTATCAAGTCCAGAGTAGGTAAATCTGGCTGAGCAGAGTTGCTGCACCACTTAGAAACGGTGCATGTACTCTTACCTATTTGCCCAGCAAGCCACTTACCAGTTCTTTTCTGTTCCACAAGAACCACTTTTATTCTGTTTAGATCTGCCATTCTATAAAAGATTTAATTCACACGCAAATTTATAAAAAAAATCCGAAAACAACAAACAACGTCACTCAAACGACTAATTCATATTTATTTTTAACAGTATTTTCTGACTATTCCTAAAATTAGTTGACAGAATTGGATGCGATTAACTAATTAGGTTT
>CAMBBY010000368.1 GCA_945863825.1 uncultured Prevotella sp.
CGGCAGCGTCAGATGTGTATAAGAGACAGTCGCCATACTTCTCGCCGAAGAGGGCGATAGCGCCAAGCTCCTTAGCCTCCTCGATAGGAGTATCGCGGTGCTCATCCAATGGATAGTCGGCACGGATCATCTCGTTTACCATGTGCTCTACCTTGCGGAGCTCCTCGTCTGTTACCTTCTGGAAGTGAGAGAAGTCGAAACGCAAGGTGTCCTTATCTACATAAGAACCCTTCTGCTCTACGTGCTCGCCCAAAACCTGCTTCAGACAGTAGTCGAGCAAGTGGGTAGCTGTATGGTTGGCAGCACTTCCCTCGCGGCTCTCGATATCTACGCAAGCCATGAAATCAGCGTTTACATCCTTTGGCAACTCCTTTACGATGTGGATGCTCTGGTTGTTCTCACGCTTAGTGTCGATAACCTGGATGGTCTCATTCTCGCTGACGAGTACACCCTTGTCGCCAACCTGTCCACCCATTTCGCCATAGAAAGGAGTGTTGTCGAGTACCAGCTCATAGAAACTGTTCTTCTTCTGAGTCACCTTGCGATAGCGGAGGATGTGGCACTCATATTCTGTATAGTCGTAACCTACGAAATTCTGGTCGCCTTCCTGCAATACCTCCCAGTCGCCGTTCTCTACGGCAGCAGCATTGCGGGCACGCTCTTTCTGCTTCTTCATCTCCTCGTCGAAACCGGCTGCATCAACGGTGTAACCATTCTCACGGCAGATCAACTCTGTGAGGTCGAGAGGGAAACCGTAGGTATCGAAGAGGCGGAATGCGCTCACGCCGTCGAGCTGAGTCTCGCCATGAGCCTTGAGCTCGTCCATGTCGCCATTGAGGAGATTGATACCCTTCTCCAAGGTGCGGAGGAATGAATCCTCTTCCTCTTTCATCACGCGGGTGATGAGTTCCTGCTGAGCTGGCAACTCTGGGAAGGCTGCACCCATCTGCTCTACCAATACATTGACGAGCTTGTACATGAATGCCTGCTTCTGACCGAGGAATGTGTAAGCGTAACGTACGGCACGGCGCAAGATACGACGGATGACGTAACCTGCCTTGGCATTGCTTGGCAACTGACCATCGGCGATAGAGAAGGCTACGGCACGGAGGTGGTCGGCGCAAACACGCATAGCGATGTCGACCTTCTCCTGCTCATCCTTGCCCTCACCATTCTCACCAGTAGGAGTAGTGAAGCCATACTTCTTTCCAGAGATTGTCTCAATTTCCTTGATGATTGGCTGGAAGATATCTGTATCATAGTTAGAGTGTTTATCCTGCAACATGCGAACCAAGCGCTCGAAGCCCATACCTGTATCGATAACGTGCATTGGGAGTGGTTCGAGAGAACCATCAGCCTTGCGGTTGTACTGCATGAACACGATGTTCCAGATTTCGATGACCTGTGGGTTATCCTTGTTAACCAATTCACGGCCTGGCACCTGAGCCTTTTCTTCCGGTGTACGAGAATCCACGTGAATCTCTGAGCAAGGACCGCAAGGACCTGTATCGCCCATTTCCCAGAAGTTATCGTGCTTGTTACCATTGATGATGTGGTCAGCTGGCACGTGCTTGGCCCAATAACCTGCAGCCTCGTTGTCGCGTTCCAGACCTTCCTCCTTACTACCCTCGAATACGGTAACATAGAGGTCGGCTGGGTTGAGTTTCAAAACTCCAGTCAGATACTCCCATGCCATATCGATGGCGCCCTCCTTGAAGTAGTCACCGAAACTCCAGTTGCCGAGCATCTCGAACATGGTGTGGTGGTAAGTATCGTGACCAACCTCTTCGAGGTCGTTGTGCTTACCGCTTACACGGAGACATTTCTGAGTATCAACACGACGTACATCCTTGCCTGGATCTTTTGTACCGAGGATGATGTCTTTCCACTGGTTCATACCAGCGTTTGTAAACATCAGCGTAGGGTCATCCTTGATAACCATAGGTGCTGATGGAACAATTTTGTGGCCTTTTCCTTCGAAGAATTTCTTGAAAGATTCGCGCACTTCATTAGCTGTCATCATATCTATTTTATATTTATGTTTAATTTCAATTTCCTGTTTGATGGAGGGGATATTCCTGTTTGGAAGAGGGGATGGCGACATCCTCTCTTTGAATTATTTTTGCCCTTTAGGGCATTTTCTCCCCAAAAACTTTGCAAAGATAAGAAGAATTGTTTAATTTTGCAACTAAATTAATTATTTTTGAAATTTAAGTGGGTAAAATATGGCATTAAATACAGATAAACCGGTGAAATTATACTACTCCATCAAAGAAGTAGCTGAAATGATAGGGGTGAATGAATCTACTCTGCGTTATTGGGAGAAGGAGTTTACCTTTATCAAACCGAAGGTTACTGCCAATAAGGTGCGTCAATATACGGAGAAGGATATTGAGCAGATTAAGGTGATCTATTCGCTGATTAAAGTGAAGGGATTCAAGATTGCTGCTGCCCGGAAATATCTCCAGCAAAACCGTTCCGGTGCTGATAAATCATCGGAAGTCTTGGATACTTTGATTAGCGTGAGAGATCAGTTGAAAGACTTGAAAAAGCAAATCGATATGTTAGTTTAGGACAAACAAAAAAGAAGCTATACTTCATAAGGGAGTGAAGTATAGCTTCTTTTGCAATGAAGTACTGCTTCAATGGAGGGTGAAGCTTTATTACCAGCAATCTTCTCCGAATGCATCAAGAAGCGTTACTTTGGCAGCTTCTTTCTTGGTGAGTTGCTTGCTCCATTTTACACGGTTCTTGGTTGAGGCTCCTTCGCCTTTGTTGCCATATTCCGCATAACGGGCTGTTTCTTCGTTCTTGGCATTATTCCAGTTGTGCCATCCTTCTGGACGGATATGTTTGCCCAACTCACAATCCATGAAAATGGTGGCAGCAAATGGACGCCAAGGACGACCTAAATATACTTTATCCACATCCTTGTCGGCTGTCAGTCTGCACTTGTAGAAGACATAGCCGTACTTCTGACC
>CAMBBY010000369.1 GCA_945863825.1 uncultured Prevotella sp.
CGAGATTCGCCTTAGTCTCGTGGGCTCGGAGATGTGTATAAGAGACAGTAGTGAGTCCGCGCTTGGTCAAGTTCATTACCTTGTTGCCATAACTACCATTGATAAAAATGCTCAAATCGAAATCCTTATAACGGAATGTGTTGTTCCAACCGAATGTAAATTTAGGCATTGGAGAACCTATGTTGGTCTGGTCAAGTTCGTTGATGATTCCATCTCCATTCAGGTCTTTATATTTAATATCACCTACATAGACCGTGTTGGAACCATTGAATACGCCATCTGTAGGGTACTTCTCTGGTTTAGGTGAATGTTCGATATCTGCCAAATCCTGGTAGATTCCATCTGTTACATAACCATAGAAACTATAAAGACTCTGACCAACGTCGGTCTTGCTAACTTGGGTTTGTCCCCACTGAGCATAGCCCATGATAGCGGAACTGGCAGTACCATTCAGTGCTACCAACTTGTTCTTATTCCAAGAAATTTGAAACTCAGTATCCCACTGGAATTTGCCGATGAATGGATGACCAGTCACTGTTAACTCAAGACCATTGTTGCGGATATGTCCATAGTTACCCATAGGAGCTTTCAACTTGGAATTATCATTGCCACTGGTTCCCATGTAAGAAGGTAACTGCATCTCCATCAACATATCTTTAGATTCCTTCTGATACCAATCGAGAGTTAATCCAATGCGGTCGTTGAAGAAACCAAGATCGATACCAAAGTCAATCTGCTCCTGCTTTTCCCATTTTACATCCAGATTAGGAATATTCTGTGGACGGTAACCTGCACCGAGGGAACTATACACTTTCTGCATGTTTACACCCCAGGCAAATGAGTTGATATTGGCATTACCAGTTTGTCCCCAACCGATACGAATCTTACCATTACTTAACCATTTTCCTGCCAAATCCTGAATGAATTTCTCGTTAGAGAAACGCCAGCTGGTTGCAAAAGAATGGAAACCTGCCCAACGGTTGTTTGGACCAAAGTTGGAACTACCATCATAACGGTAGGTATAAGTAGCATTATAACGGTTGTCATAGCTATATGTCCAGCGAGTAAAGAAGGAAGCCATGGAACTACTGCCGAATCCTGCTGATATGGTAGGAGTACCCGTACCCAATATAGGATTATGTACAGCATCAGAAGGCAATTTGTCGTTTGCTACCTTCGTGTAATCCCATTTGCTTTCCCAGCATTCCTGTCCAACCATTGCAGTAACCGAATGCTTCTTGGCGAATGTGTTGTTATATGTTACATAGTTCTTAATCTGCCAGAAAGTACTGTTGTTCTTCTGGATGCTGCTCTCATTAGGCTCCTGCCAGTTGTAGAGATCAATTGTGTTATTGAAAATCTCTGCCTTGCTGTAGCTGAGATCATAACCCAACTCTGCATGCCATGTAAGATGTTTGATAGGGGTAAGTTCTGCGTAGATATTACCTGTCAGTTTCTTACGATTCAACCAGTTGTTCTGTTCCATCGCCTTGGCGATAGGGTTGTGAATATTGTAGTTTTCGCGAGCAAATGAAGCATAATTACCATCAATATCATAAATAGGAGCTTCAGGAAGTGATGTCAATGCGAAACCTACGATACCCTCAGCTCCATCTGTCAGTTTGAGGTCATCGTTAGAATCCGTAAAGGTTGCGCTCAAACCCAATCTCAACCATTTCTTCAACTGTGCATCCAGGTTTGTACGTACAGAAAGACGGTCAAATTTAGAACCGATGATAGTACCATCCTGATTCATATAACCGGCAGATACATAATATTGAATTTTGTCTGTACCGCCCTGAGCTGCAATCTGATGTTGCTGTTGAAATGCAGTCTGGAAAATGGCGTCCTGCCAGTTTGTACCCTTGCCGAGTAAAGAGACATCGCTATAATATGGGTCTTCCTTGACACCACCGAACCCTGCAGCTACGAAATCGTTGTAATAATCACCGAATTCGCGAAGGTTCATCATGTCAAGGCGCTTGGTCTGGCGGCTCCATGCCACCATGCCATCATAAGAAAATTTAGCTTCACCAGCTTTACCTCGTTTGGTTGTAATGAGAACAACACCATTTGCTCCCTGTGCACCATAAATAGCTGTGGCAGAAGCATCCTTCAGAATCTCCATGCTCACGATATCTGCAGGGTTGATGGTAGAAAGTGGTGAAACAGAGGAAGCAGATCCATTGTCGAGA
Organism: uncultured Prevotella sp.; assembly: GCA_945863825.1. Lineage (GTDB taxonomy): Bacteria > Bacteroidota > Bacteroidia > Bacteroidales > Bacteroidaceae > Prevotella. The sequence goes on from CAMBBY010000369.1 coordinate 2,196, forward strand.
GCGTCACCGAAACCAAGGGAACTACCACTGGAGTTTCCTCCTTGGAAGATGACTCCATCAATGACGTAAAGTGGTTCTGCATTTGAGTTGATGGTTGCTGTACCACGAACTCGGATGGTTGATGCTGTACCAGGTGCACCGGAAGTACTGACAGCGGTTACACCTGCTGCACGACCCTGAAGTGACTGGTCGAGAGAAGTAATAATAGAGCCCTTCATCGCCTTTTCGCCAAGGCTGACAGAAGAACCGGAAATATCGCTTTTCTTCATGGTTCCATAACCTACAACCACTACTTCCTGAAGATTGTTGTTGTCTTCAACTAAGGTAATGTCATATTTGTTTTGTGCTCCAACCTTGAAATTTTTAGTGATATAGCCTACATAAGTAATTTCTACGGTTTGACCAGGGGAAACATTAAGCATATAGTTACCGTCCATATCGGTAACTGTCGCATTACTAGTGCCTTTTACTTTTACCGTAGCACCAATAATAGGTCCCATAGCGTCTGTTACGCTACCCGTGATTTTTTTAGTTTGTTGAACTGCTTGATTGTTGACAATCTGAGCTGCGTAAGTTTGCTGGGGAGAGATTCCTAGGATACCTAGGGCTGCTATGCCAGCAAGTAACTTTTCTCTACTTTTTGAATTCATACAATTTGTGTTAGTTTGTTTAAAAACTCTTTGACTTTCTTTTTGAGGGAAAGTTCAAAATTGAATTGTCTCTTTTTTCCTGCTTTATGTTTTGATAGAGTAGGATGGCAAGAAACCAGCTTTAGGTTGTTCTAC
>CAMBBY010000370.1 GCA_945863825.1 uncultured Prevotella sp.
AGGTGGTGGTGCTCTTCTCGAGGCTATCGAGGGTAAGGTATTGCCAGGTGTAGCTGCTATCGAAAAGTAATAGCTAAACACATTTAATTATCTAAAAGTAATCGTCAGGACTTTCCCGGATTTCAGGAAATATTCCTATAGAAAGCTTGAAGATAAAGGAAAATATAAGTTCGAGGGCATCCTCTTTGGTGGTGTCCTCGAATTTTCAGTTTTAGCAAATACCCCTAAGAATCTACAACTTAACAATAATAATGGATTGGATCATTAATCTATTTACCAATACAGAATCCGTGGCTCACATCGCCCTACTCTATGCGATTGTCATTGCCATCGGCGTGTATCTCGGTAAAATCAAAATCGGAGGTATCTCTTTAGGTGTAACCTTCGTTCTCTTTGCTGGCATTCTCGCAGGTCATGTGGGATTCACAGCACCAAAGGATATCCTGACTTTCATACAAGACTTCGGATTGATTCTCTTTGTCTTCATGATTGGTCTTCAGGTAGGTCCTGGTTTCTTCGAGAGTTTCAAGAAAGGCGGTGTCACCCTCAACTTGCTCTCTACAGGAGCCATTTTCCTCAACGTATGCGTGATGTTTGCATGCTACTACTTGTTCTTTGACACAAGCAACCCTAACAACCTTCCGATGATGGTAGGTACGCTCTATGGTGCTGTAACCAATACCCCAGGTCTTGGTGCTGCCAATGAAGCGTTGCTCAGCGTATTCCCTAATGGTGCGCCAAGTATTGCCAATGGTTATGCATGCGCCTACCCTCTTGGTGTGGTTGGTATCATCGGTGCTACCATCCTGATCAAGTACATCTGCAAGGTAAATCCTCAAGAGGAGGAAGAACAGTTGAACATGGAAGATGCAGCCAACCCACATGCCAAGGCACACAACATGCACTTGCGTGTGGAGAATGCTTATATCGCAGGTCGCACATTACGTGAAGTATCAGAGTTCTTGAACCGCGACATAGTATGCTCACGTCTCTTGCACAAGGGCGAGGTGAGCATACCAAACAGTAAGACAACCTTTGAGGTGGGCGACGAACTCCTCGTAGTTTGTGCTGAGGCTGATGCAGAAGCAATCAAGGCATTCATCGGCCCTGAGATTGATGCAGAATGGGACCGCGAGAAGGATGAGGTTCAGCACTTTGTTTCCCGCCGCATTATCGTTACCCGTCCAGAAATGAACGGTAAGACCCTCGGTAAGATGCACTTCTCCAGCGTATATGGCGTGAACGTAACCCGTATCTCCCGTCAGGGAATGGACATTTTTGCTGGCCGCAACCACCACTTCCACGTAGGTGACAAGATTTTGGTAGTAGGTCCAGAAGAGAATGTAAACCGTGTGGCAGAAATGATGGGTAACTCCGTGAAGCGTCTGGATGCACCTAACATCGCCACCATCTTCGTAGGTATCATGGTAGGTATCATCTTCGGTAGCCTCCCATTTGCAGTACCAGGAATGCCAGTTCCACTGAAACTAGGTATTGCAGGAGGTCCGCTGATCATCGCTATTCTGATCGGTCGATTCGGTTATCACTTCAAACTGGTGACTTATACGACCACCTCTGCCAACATGATGCTCCGAGAAATCGGACTGGTACTGTTCCTGGCAAGTGTGGGAATCAAGGCTGGAGCAGGATTCTGGGATACAGTAGTACAGGGAGACGGACTGAAATACGTAGGTTGCGGTTTCCTCATTACGGTCATCCCTATCCTGATAATCGGAACCATCGCCCGTCTGAAGTATAAGTTCAATTACTTCACCATCATGGGTATGCTTGCAGGTACCTATACCGACCCACCAGCATTGGCATATGCAAATGCTTCATGCTCGAAAGAGGCTCCTGCAGTAGGCTATTCTACCGTTTATCCGTTGAGTATGTTCCTCAGAATTTTCTCGGCACAGATTGTCGTTTTGTTCTTCTGCGGATAATATAGCTTACAATTACTGAAATAAGCTTAACAAAAAGTTATAAATTATAAAGAGGTGCGCATTTTTCAAAAAATGTGCACTTTTTTTTGTGGTTTATTCCCAAATAATTCGTATCTTTGAGCCAAGAAACCTAAGAATAACCCTTTAACGTTAGAAACGTATGAAGAAATTGGGACTTATATTAAGCATAGGGTTCATCACAGCCTTGCCCACTTGGAGCCAAGGAGCCAAAAGCATCCGGATAACGGAGGTGATGACCAACAACCGTACAAGCATTGTGGATGAGTACGGTGCACATAAATCATGGGTGGAGCTATCCAATTCCTCGTTTACAACCTACAACATTCGCGGTATGTTCCTGACTACCGACCGGAGAGTTCTCGACAAAAAGATGTCGCCCGAAGAACGGCGAAAGCTGATGTGTCCTCTGCCGAACAACGAGCCTCGCACAACCTTGGCTGGTAAGAAAAGTGTGATCATCTACGACCGCTATATCTGGCATGAAGATTCGGAAGAAACATGCCCAGACTGTTTTCCTAAGGGAAGAGGACACTTCAGATGGTTGAGTGAAGGTACAGGACCTTTCCAACTGAAACTCGGATTGGTTCCTCTCAAGAAAATCGCAGATGCATTCCATGAAAAAAACAACTGGATCGCTCTCTACGATGGTAATGCAGTAGATCTGATAGACTCTATCAGCATTCCATGGTTGGCAGCAGACCAATCCTATGCTCTGACCAGCGATTTCAAGACTTGGAAGATTAGTAAAGCGGATGAAGTAACTCCCGGTTATTTGCCTCTGAGCACAGGGCTCAGCAAACCCCAGATGCTCAAGAATACAGATCCTCACGGCTACGGTATTGCCATTCTCTCCATGGGCATCGTGTTCTCCTGCCTTGCCCTCCTCTTCATCTTCTTCTGGGCTTTCGGTGCTTACATGAAGCACAAACAGCGTATTGCACGTGCCACGGAGAAACATGCCAACCTATTATATCTGTCTCTTATACACATCTGACGCTGCCGACGATACTCCTTA
>CAMBBY010000371.1 GCA_945863825.1 uncultured Prevotella sp.
ACACAAGGAGTATCGTCGGCAGCGTCAGATGTGTATAAGAGACAGGTATAAGGCATTGCCTCAGCTTCCTTCTGGCTCTGAGCGTATGTCTCACCCATGAAACGCTTGATAGAATATACAGTGTTCTTAGGGTTTGTGATGGCCTGACGCTTAGCAGGATCACCTACCTTGCGGTCACCATCCTTAACGAAACCTACTACTGATGGAGTAGTACGCTTACCTTCACTGTTAGCGATTACAACTGGTTCGCTACCTTCGAAAACGGCAACACAACTGTTTGTGGTACCCAAGTCAATTCCAATTACTTTTCCCATGATTATATCTTTTTTTATTTTTATCGTTATTAATAATGTTTATCATGTGAACGCTGTTTCCGGAAAGTCTGCCGAAGATATGCATCTATCAGGAACTCTCCCCAACGGTCACGCAAACACAGTTAACAAAGCGTGTGCCAAGGAAAAGACAGAAGGGGCACAACTGACAAAAGAGCGAGAAATGTCAGAAAAGAGCATAAAAGAAATGACAAGATGGCAGATTTCGTATGCCATAAGCGCATTTTTCCAGATAATTACTTGGCATTATCAAGGATTATCTGTAATTTTGCAGAGAATTATTCATAAGATTATTATAACATCAGTTTTTTAATGGGAAGAAACAAATACTCCGCAGGAGAAATCAAGGAAATCGGCAAATTGCTCCGATTGAAAAACGCTGGTAACAGACTCCAGCAGAAGCAGATTCGCCATGACCTTCGTGTAGATTACGAATTTAATATATCCGACTTCAACGAACCGGGCAAGGCTTTCGGCGAAGAGGAACTTCAGGCTGCCATCAAGCGTGGTGCCATCCAGATTCTTGATGATGCTACCATCGAGGCAATGAAAGCCAAACGTGCTCGTGACAAGGCTCGCGACGAGGCAGAAAAACAGAAGGAGGCTGTTGCAAACGGAGAGCAAACCGACTGGAAGGAAGCCATGAAAGAATGGAAGGAATATTATGAAAGGTAAAAAGGTAAAAAGGTAAAAAGGTAAAAAAGGGCTGAAGGTTATAAAGGCCCCAACTAAAGAAAACTATACTGATAATTAAATATTATGGCAAAAGTATTGATTAAGACTTCTGAAGGCGATATCAAAGTACGCCTTTATGATGAGACTCCTCAACATCGCGACAACTTCATCAAGTTGACTAAAGAGGGATATTTCGACGGCACTCTCTTCCATCGTGTCATCAAGGATTTCATGATTCAGGGCGGTGATCCAGAGAGTAAGAATGCTCCTAAGGGCAAAATGTTAGGAACAGGTGGTCCTGACTACACGATTCCTGCAGAATTTGTTTATCCTCAACTTTTCCATAAGCGTGGTGCACTGAGCGCTGCGAGATTGGGAGATGAGGTGAATCCTGAGCGCGAAAGCAGCGGAAGCCAGTTCTATATCGTATGGGGAAAAACCTACAAGATGAATGAACTCAAGCAGATGGAGAAACAGATGGGTATGCAGATGGAGCAAAACATATTCAACCAGCTTGCCAAAGAACACCACGATGAGATCATGAACTTCCGTCGCAACCGCGACCGCCAGGGATTGATGGAATTGCAGGATCAGCTGGTGGATGAAACCAAAAAACGCTGCAAGGAGGAAGGTTACCCTAAATTTACCGATGAGCAGGTGAAAACCTACACCGAGATGGGCGGTACTCCTTTCCTTGACAACCAATATACTGTATTCGGCGAAGTAGAAGAAGGTCTCGACGTCGTGGAGAAAATCCAGAATTGCGAGACACTCAGAGGTGATCGTCCGAAAGAGGATATCAGCATGGTAGTTTCCCTTATCGAGGAATAATCCAGAAGAAATATTGGCAACAGAAAGTATTGTCACTTTGTCAGTATCGGCAACTATTCATTCGTATTATATATAATAATGTACGTAACGAAGCAAGTTCGACACGTAAGAAAACAAAATTAATAATAACTAACAAATCAGAAACAATGATGACAAAAACCAACATGATGAAGAGTGTCATGATGCTCTTGGCGATAGCCGGTTCCAACTACAGCTATGCCCAGCAAGCAACTGTGGTAGTAAGCAACACAACTGCTGCCCAGCGAATGGAACTCGTAGAAGTAAGCATGGCTGATGTGAAAGCTAAGCTATCAAATGCAACTCCTGGCAAAGGACAGACTTATGTGGTAAAGAATACCCGCGGACAGCAAATCGGTTCACAGATTACCCACGATGGTAAGTTGCTCATCGATGCCAGTGTGCGCCCTCATAGCGCAGCTACCTTTTATATCAGCATAGAAAAGCCATATCCTCAGAAAGTTTGGGCAACGGGCGCTCTCTATAAGATGAGAAAGGACGACCTGGCTTGGGAGAACGACCGATGCGCCTACCGTGTTTACGGACCAGCATTGCAGCGTTCTGGCGAGCGCTCATTCGGCACTGATATTTGGGTAAAGAACACGCCTGATACGGTGGTTAACATCCGATACATCAAGAACCAGAAAGCCTGGGAAAACATGTGCAGAGTGGATGCAAAGAAAAAGGCAATAGAAAAGCAGCTCAAGACGGAGAAAAATACTGCAAAAATTGCCAAACTCAAAAATCAGATCAAGGCAGTAGAAGCAGAAGGAAAAGAAGTTAATATCCGCAACTCATTCCATCTCGACCAGGGCAACGGACTCGACCCATATCGCGTAGGTGCAACCTTGGGTCTCGGTGCACCAAGTCTTATGATTGGTAACGAACAGATATTACCTTACTGCTATAAGGATTACAAGATCTTAGACAATGGTCCTCTCAGATTTACCGTTGAACTGACCTACAATCCTTCTACCGTGGGCGACCAGAAGAACGTAGTAGAACATCGTATCATCTCTCTCGACAAGGGCAGCAACTTCAACAAGATGACTGTCTGGTATGATGGCCTCACCCCTGTCTCTTATACACATCTCCGAGCCCACGAGACTAAGGCGAATCTC
>CAMBBY010000372.1 GCA_945863825.1 uncultured Prevotella sp.
ACACAAGGAGTATCGTCGGCAGCGTCAGATGTGTATAAGAGACAGATTTTATCCCTGATGATACAGGAGAACAAGGAGCATCAACTGCTGCCGGAGGGTCTGATGATGAGGATGGAAACAGAGCAGCTTCTGGAGGTTCTGATGCAGAGAATGTAAACAGAGCAGCTTCTGGAGGTTCTAATGATGAGACTGGAAACAGAGCAGCTTCTGGAGGTTCTGATGCAGAGAATGAAAACAGAGCAGCTTCTGGAGGTTCTAATGATGAGAATGTAAACAGAGCTGCTGCTGGGGGTTCTGATGCAGAGACTGTAAACAGAGCGGCTGCAGTGGGAAATCATGACGGGGATGAGGCTGTGACGGCAGACCAAAATCCCGAGAATGGACAGAGAAATCCCGAGAAAGGGCAGAAAAATCCCTGGAAGGGAATGCTCCTGCATTTGGAGTATTCCGCCCGCAAGAAGCTTCATATCGACATTCGTATGCCGATAGGCATGACCATCGAGGAAGCGCAGCGAGCCTATTGTCAGGCATTGGGCGTACCGTGTGACGAGAGCTGCTTTTCACCCGAACGCATCATCTTTATGACGGATGCAGACTCGGAAATCTACCGTTCCTGCGATTGGTATGCCCTTCTGCCAGAAGACGAAATCAATCTCCGAAGGGAAGCCTTCCGCAAGCGAGGTCTCGACATCGACGGACGGGCTTTGAAACAGGGAACTTTTTCTTCTTCATTCGCCCACTCGTCCGGAAAGGCTCCTCTTTCAGGAAGCAGTCAGTCGTCCGGAAACGCTCCTCTTTCAGGAAGCAGTCAGTCGTCCGGTAATCCCTCTCTTTCGGAAAAAACTTCACAAAATCAAAAATATTTAAATTCAGAAAATCATGACAATCAACCGTTACTTTCCGGTGATAAGACCGGAGAAAAACAACCAGCTGTGGGAGGCGTTCAAGTTCCTCCTCATCCTGCTCCTCATCCTGCTGATAGCCACACCTCAACTGCTGTTGGCAGTGCTCCTGCTCATCCTGATGGGAGCCATCATGGAAATGATAAGAATCTTATCGCTTTCGACCTCTTTAGGGCGCAGGCTGGGTTGGCAGAAGTAGATATCAATGCCGTAGGTTCGCGCCACTCCTCGCTCCTCGCCATCATGAGTGCCGGAGCCAGCAGGATGATGGGCGAAGAGGAACTCAGAAGGGTGGTGGAGCAGCGTATGCCCGCCTTTGCACAGGAGCGTGACTGCCAGCAGCTCATCAGCGACTTCTATGCCCGCTATCACGACAGTTGCAAGCCCATGTCGCGCGAGGTGATCCGCATCAATGCGCAGGCTGAAAGGCTCGGCAGTAAGGAGATGGCGCAGCAGAACCAGGAGGAGGACTATCCCGCACCGCCTCCGATGCCCGAGAAACTGCCCGCTCTCATCGCCCTGCTCGTGAGTCGCACGCCCGAAGTCTATAAGCCTGCCGTGGCACATGCCGTGTTCCCGTCGCTCGCCACGCATCTCTGGAAAACCCGCTTCAAGTATATCGACAATGTGGAGCATGAGGCCACGCTGATGACCTGTCTGCTTGCCGGAACAGGAGCCGGAAAATCGTGCGTGCAGATGCCTATCAGTTATGTGATGGAAGACATCCGCAAGCGAGACCGGGAAAACCTGGCAAGGGAGAAAGCATGGAAGGACGAGGTGACCCGGAAGGGTGCCAACAAGGACAAGAGAAAGCGGCCGGAGAATCTCGTGATTCAGGAGATAGATGCCGACATGACCAATCCTGCTTTCGTGATGCGAACAGCAGAGGCGCAAGAGCATTTTCTCTATACTTCGCTCAATGAAATAGACCAGTTTGATGCACTCCGTGGTCAGGGCAACCAGCAGTTCCGCATCATGTGTCTTGCCTTTGATCCAGCCAACCAGTATGGTCAGACCCGCGTGGGCACATCCAGCGTCACGGAGCGCGTCACCATCCGCTTCAACTGGAATGCATCTACCACCATCCAGAAGGGTTTGCGCTACTTCTCCCGTGTGCTCACCGATGGTCCTATCTCGCGTATCAATTTCTGTACGATACCCGAAAGAGAGATAGGAGCTGAGATGCCCGTCTATGGCTATTATGGTGATGATTTCCGTGAGGCTCTGCGTCCTTACATCGAAAATCTCTGTAAGACGAGCGGACTGGTGGAGTGTAATCAGGCCTTCCAACTCGCCCTGAAACTGAAGGAGGAGAATGCCGATTTTGCCCGCATGACGCAGAACCGCATCTACGAGAATCTCAGTTTCCGAGCCAATGTCATTGCCTATCTGAAGGCCTGTGTACTCTACGTGGCCAACGGTTGCAAGTGGGAGCCGGAGATGGATGAATTCATCCGCTGGAGCCTGCGCTACGACCTCTACTGCAAGATGCGTTTCTTCGGAGATGCCATTGCCAAAGCCGAGGATGGGGGCGTGAAATCGAGCCGTCGAGGACCAGCCAATCTCCTGCAGTTGCTGCCTGATGAGTTCTCCTATCAGGAGGCAATGGCCATCCGATTGGAGTATGGATTGGGACAGAAGGGAACACGAGTGATGATCAACAACTGGGTTCATCGGGGATATATTGAGCGGAAATCGTTCCAGTCTGCCAGTCAGGCTAAGACCGATGTCAATTTCAGTAATGTCAGTTTTGAAAATACCTATTTTATCAAACTAAAATATAGAAAAGATGGAATTAATATTGAAAAGAATTGCTAAGAAAAAAGAATATACTATCGGACGACTGTATATTCTGGGCGATGAGGATATGGAAGTGGGTGTCAACAACCGTGGAAAGTCGGTGAGGACCCTGAAGAATCCCGACCAGCTCAATCGCCAGACCTATTTTTGTGATACATTAGAGCCTACCTGGCGCAATCTCTTGGGCGTGAAGTTGCCGCCGCAGCTGGTGAACGAGTCGTTGGGACGCCAGTCGAGCAAGAAGGCTCGCAAGGTAGTGGGTCTGACGGCCAT
>CAMBBY010000373.1 GCA_945863825.1 uncultured Prevotella sp.
AAGAGACAGGAGCAGAATAATGCAGTATTTATGAATGTATATAATCTTTTCATTTTTGGGTATATTTTAAATTAGAATCTGGTGTAAATGAAGGCATTGTTGGTGGCTCCAACAAGCAAGGCTACGCTCAGCGTGAGGAGGATAATGGACACTACCGTGCGAGTTGCAAGGGTGATGTTCTTCTTCATCCTTGTATTGTTGGGCAGGTATCTGTTATACAACTTTGCCACCGTATCATATACAGGAAGACAGAACAGGATGCCTGCCACCCATAACCAGAAATTGTCCATGCATGCACTTTCTGCTGCAAAGTCATATACGTTCTTGGCATTTCCACAGAACGCATCGAAGAAATGTTGCATCTTGGTAAAGTCATCAAAATAGAAAATTCCCCATCCGATGATGACGAGCAACAGACTGTATATATGCAGCAGGAAGGAAGGTATCTTATCCTGCACCTTCAGCAATGTATATTTTTCGGCAATCACGATGACACCGAAATAAAGACCCCAGAAGATGAAGTTCCAGCTGGCTCCGTGCCACATACCGGTCAAGAACCAGACAACAAAGATGTTGAGTGGCTGGTGACGTCGGTTTCCTCCCATTGGAATATACACATAGTCGCGGAAGAAACTACCTAATGACATGTGCCATTTTCTCCAGAAGTCTGAAATGGATGTGCAGCAATAAGGATGCTTGAAGTTCTCAGCAAAGTGAAAACCTAAACATCTGCCCAGTCCTATTGCCATGTCACTATATCCTGAGAAGTCGAAGAAGATCTGAAGCGTGAAGGCTAATATGCCCACCCATGCTCCAAAGGTGGATAAATTCTGAAGTCCGTTGGCGAGGAACTGGTCTGCTATCTCAGAAAACTGGTTGGCAAGAATCACCTTTTTACCCAATCCGATCAAGAAACGATAGCAACCTTCTACGATGTCATACTGTCTTACCTTTCTGTCTCTGATTTCCAATGCCACAATATCATATCTGACAATAGGTCCTGCTATCAGCTGCGGGAACATGGAAATATAGAGAAGCAAGTCCTGGAAACGGCGCTGGGCTGGCGCTTCACGGCGATATACATCTATGAGATAGGATATGGACTGGAAGGTATAGAAACTGATGCCGATAGGCAGTGAAATCTTTGGAATGCTTACAGGAATACCTATCGAATTGAGTGTTGTTGCAAAGAATCCCGCATATTTGAAAGTGCCGAGTAATAGGATGTTGCATATCAAACCAATTACCAATGCTCTTTTGCGGTGGGATTGCTGACTGTCTATTCCAAGACCGGCAAAGTAGTTGACCATGACACTGAACAGCATCAGGAAAACATATATTGGTTCGCCCCAAGCATAAAATATCAGTGAGAACAGTACAAGTATCGCATTGCGTACATTTGCTGGATGCTCGCCCGTCTTGAAGAATTTCTTATCCAACAAGTAGGCTAACAGATAGCACAACATAAAGGCTGGTAAGAACGCAAAGATGAAAAATAAATCGGAAAATACCATTATGTTTTATTTTTATTTATGTTTTGTAAAGCTTTCTATTTTGACTGAGTGTCTGTTTGATTCAGTTAATACAACAGCAGACTTTCTAATTGGTTGGCAATGAAGTAGCCATTTCGTTTGGCTCCCTTGCTATTGGTGTGGACTCCATCTGTCGTAAAAAACCTGCGGTTGATTTCTCTTGCCCCCTGAATGGTTCCCCCATAATCCAGACGGATGACCGATAGGCTCATATAATGTCCGCATTCTTCAATGATGTCGCCAATTTTGTGAATACCAGTAACGCCAGGCTTACCTATCTGCATCGGTGTTATCAATACAATCTGTGCGTCAGGGAAAGCTTCCTTTATCTTTTCGCAACTGTATCTGACAGATTCAGCAAGGGAGGTCACCTGATGGATTGGTTTCCTTAATACGGTATTGGAAGTCGCAGAAAAAACCTGCTGTGGAGTTTGGGAAAATAATTGCGGTCTGGATGATTTGAACCAAGCATCATTTGTTCCAGCCATAATCATGATCAGATCTGGTTGAGACTCCTTGCCTTCTGTTGTTGCTTGAATCAATCTCAGTACTTGATTGAAAATGACATTGTTATCCGTCAACTTCTCAGAATATTCCTCGGTATTGATTTTTGTTTTAGAACAATTAGTCCAAGTAGCGCCACTCCTGGCATAACTTTTACAGGTAGAAGGGGAAAATCTCTCTTTGAACCATTTGCTCCAACCTCTGTCTTTGTCGCAATCATCTCCACCTATGAACGTATTGGAATCACCCAATAAGACAACATGCAGGTGAGAATGATTGGCTGCTGAGATATTAGTCATAAAGCCTATGACCATTAATATCCCTAAAAACAATTTTATCTTCATTTTTTATTTCAGTCTCATTTTCAAAATGTTATCTGTCTAAATCGGGTGCAAAATTACAGTTTTTTTTGTTAATATGCAAACTTTCAGAATAAAAAAATCAGGAAAGATGAATTTCGTCTTTCCTGATTGTATTTATGACAGATTGAACTGTTTCTTTCCTAGTCCTATATCCTGCTGGATTTTTTATCCATGCCCCTGCTTCAATTTTTGCGTGGGCACGGAGAAATTTTTGCGTGGGCATGCAAAATAAAACCACTATGGGACTTCCCAAAATATGGGTCTGACTATGCGCAGATTTTTGCGTTATTTTTTTGCGAAAATATGTATAATCCGCTAAATGTGATGAGTCCGTTGAGCATCAATAATTCATAACCCAATTTGTAGCCCAAATGATGGGATGAATACCAGTCGATTGCATAACAGATAATCGGACTCAAAATCGCAATATAGGGAGTTGCTTGATCATTGGCTCTCCGTTTGGTGAAGATTCCAAATCCAAATATTCCCAAAAGGGGTCCGTAGGTGTAGGAGCTGTCTCTTATACACATCTCCGAGCCCACGAGACTAAGGAGAATCTCGTATGC
>CAMBBY010000374.1 GCA_945863825.1 uncultured Prevotella sp.
GTAACCCAACCTCTCTGCCCTGCCGTCATCAAGGCGATGCACAAGGCAGTGGATGAGATGGCAGTACAGGCTTCCTTCCGAGGCTACGGTCCGGAGCGAGGTTACGACTTCCTACGCGAGGCTATCATCAAGAACGACTTCCTGCCTCGCGGCATTCATCTCGACACCAACGAGGTATTCGTAAACGACGGAGCCAAGAGCGATACAGGAAATATCCAGGAGATTTTGAGATGGGATAACAACATCGGTGTCACCGACCCGATTTATCCTGTATATATCGACTCTAACGTGATGATTGGCAGAGCGGGAGTTTTTGAGAACGGCAAGTGGAGCAACGTAACCTACATGCCTTGCAACGACGGGAATGGTTTCACTCCACAGATACCGGATCATCGTGTGGACATGATTTATCTCTGTTATCCAAACAACCCTACAGGAACCGTCATCACGAAAGAAGAACTTCGCAAGTGGGTAAACTACGCCATCAAGAATGAAAGCATCATCCTCTATGACGCTGCCTACGAAGCATATATTACAGATCCAGAGATTCCTCATTCTATCTACGAAATACGTGGAGCAAGAAAGGTAGCTATTGAATTCCACAGCTATTCGAAGACTGCTGGTTTCACAGGAGTGCGTTGTGGTTACACCATCGTACCAAAAGACCTGAAAGCCAAAACACTATCTGGAGAGGAAGTGGCATTGAATCCTATCTGGGACCGTCGCCAATGTACCAAGTTCAATGGTACCAGCTACATCTCACAACGAGCTGCCGAAGCTATCTACACCCCAGAGGGCAAAGAGCAGGTAAAGGCTACCATCAACTACTATATGGAGAACGCTCGCTATATGAGAGAAAAACTTCAGGAACTCGGTCTGAAAGTTTATGGTGGCGAAAATGCTCCTTATCTTTGGGTAAAGACTCCTAACGATACACCAAGTTGGAAATTCTTCGAGGAGATGCTCTATGGAGCCAGCGTAGTCTGCACACCAGGTGTAGGTTTCGGTCCTTCAGGAGAAGGCTACATCCGACTTACTGCCTTCGGCGAGCATGAGGATTGCAAGGAAGCCATGGAGAGAATAGCAAAGTGGCTGGGAAAATAGATTAAGTGAAGAACGAAGAGTGAAGAGTGAAGAATTCTATAGCTTTCTTGCTTGAATCTCTCGTGACTCACATAAAACATAAAGATAAGAACAATATGTAAAACGAAGAAAAGAACAAGAGAGAAACAAATGAATTCATCACTCTTCGTTCTTCACTCTTCACTAAAAAATAATATAAGGTATGAGCAACTTAAGATTTGAAGCTGTTTCAGAGGCTTCCAAGAGAAAGCCTATTGAGGTAACCGCTCCTAGCGAGCGACCAAGTGAATTCTTCGGAAAGAAGGTATTCAACCGACAGAAGATGTACAAGTATCTCCCTGCAGATGTCTATGAGAAACTGGTAGATGTCATCGACAACGGAGCACGTCTCGACCGTAACATCGCCAACGCCGTAGCTAAAGGCATCAAGCAGTGGGCTGACGAGAATGGCGTAACACACTACACACACTGGTTCCAGCCATTGACAGAAGGTACTGCAGAAAAGCACGATGCCTTCATCGAGCATGATGGCAAGGGTGGTATGATCGAGGAATTTTCAGGCAAGTTGCTCGTTCAGCAGGAGCCTGATGCATCATCTTTCCCATCTGGCGGTATCCGCTCTACCTTCGAGGCACGCGGTTATTCTGCATGGGATCCAACATCGCCAGTATTCATCATCGATGATACACTCTGTATCCCTACTGTCTTCATCTCTTATACAGGTGAGGCTCTCGACTATAAAGCTCCATTGCTCCGTTCATTGCACGCTGTAAACGTAGCAGCTACAGAGGTTTGCCACTACTTCAACCCTGATGTCAAGAAAGTTATTTCCAATCTCGGTTGGGAGCAGGAGTACTTCCTGGTAGATGAAAGCTTATATGCTGCACGTCCTGACCTGATGCTGACAGGTCGCACCCTGATGGGTCACGATTCGGCAAAGAACCAGCAGATGGACGACCACTACTTCGGTGCCATCCCAGAGCGTGTTCAGGCTTTCATGAAGGATTTGGAAATCCAGGCTCTTGAGCTCGGTATTCCTTGCAAGACACGCCACAACGAGGTAGCACCAAACCAGTTTGAGTTGGCACCTATCTTCGAGGAGACCAACCTTGCCGTTGACCACAACATGCTCTTGATGAGCTTGATGAAGAAGGTGGCTCGCCATCACGGTTTCCGCGTACTTCTCCATGAGAAGCCATTCGCAGGCATCAACGGTTCCGGTAAGCACAACAACTGGAGTCTCGCTACAGATACAGGCATCCTGCTTCATGGTCCTGGCAAGACACCAGAGGATAACCTCCGCTTCGTAGTCTTCATCACAGAGACTTTGATGGGTGTATATAAGCACAATGGCTTGCTCAAGGCTTCTATCATGAGCGCTACCAATGCTCATCGTCTGGGTGCCAACGAGGCACCTCCAGCAATCATCTCTTCATTCCTCGGCAAGCAGTTGACCGACCTTCTCGAGCACATTGAGAAAGCCGACAAGAAGGATCTCTTCACCGTGGCAGGCAAGCAGGGCATGAAGTTGGATATCCCTGAGATTCCAGAGTTGATGATTGATAACACCGACCGTAACCGTACTTCACCATTCGCCTTCACCGGTAACCGTTTCGAGTTCCGTGCCGTAGGTTCTGAGGCAAACTGTGCTTCAGCGATGATCGTATTGAACACCGCCGTAGCCGAGGCTTTGACCGACTTCAAGAAGCGTGTGGATGAGTTGATTGCCAAGGGTGAGGATAAGACATCTGCCATCATCGATATCGTTCGTCAGGATTTGAAGACCTGCAAGCCTATCCGTTTCGACGGCAATGGTTACTCAGATGAGTGGGTAGAGGAAGCTGCCAAGCGTGGTCTGGACTGCGAGAAGAGCTGTCC
>CAMBBY010000375.1 GCA_945863825.1 uncultured Prevotella sp.
ACACAAGGAGTATCGTCGGCAGCGTCAGATGTGTATAAGAGACAGCTGTTATAGAGGGCAGTCATCAAGTAGCTGTTCAGGCGGAAGGTGGTTGTACCAGCAGGGAGTGAAGCCTTCATCCATACAGGAGTACTGCGGGAAGCACCTGTAATTGTTACGGTCTTACCCTTAGTGATAACCAATGGATTGGTTACGGTTTCACCTGGCTCAGCCTCATGCTTGGTAAACTTGATCTTGCTACCGGTAACCTTACCTGCGATAACGCAGTGGATATAGAGTTTATCGCCCTTGCTAACGATAACCTTACCCTTATATACGGTGACTGAAACACTACCAAAGTTCTCAGTACCCATCATGGTAGTTCCGTATGACTCCTCATTCTTGAAGACTTCGATGCGGTCGCTGCCACCATTATAGCCTTGGTCGCAGGCGAAGTCGAGAACACCATCCTCAGTTACGTTATACTGCAACCAGAGGTCAGCAGCACCTGCCTTGGTGAATGTATATTCATCATCCTCCATGACGATAGGGTTGGTGCGAGACTCACCGGCAGAGAACTCCTTCTCTTCCAGATACATGCTTGTACCCTTGGCTGCACCAGATACCTTAATCAGATAAGTGGTTCCGGCAGTAGCCTCGATAAAGAAGTCGGTACCCTTGTTGATGGCTGTGTATTCACCATCCCACTGGCCTGTACCTCTAGGGAAGCTGACGGTAACACCTGGTTCAACCTCCACATTGAGCTTGCCATTCTTGGTAGCTGTATATTTGAAGTATTCTGTGCCCTCTACGGTGATCTTGTTTTCACCCTCCACAGCTTCAGCTGGGTTTGTTACAAGAGAACCCTTCTCTACATCCAGGTATGAAACCTTGAATGCCAATGGATTATCCTCATTGGCTGTAACCTTCAGGATATAAGTAATCTCGTAAGACTGGCCACCAACGTAAGTCTTCAGCAAGCCATTCTTTACAGTAGCAGCACCATACTCGCCATTCTGCTGGTTGTAGAAGATGATAGATGTAGCTGCATCGAGATTGGCATCAGTCTCAACCGTAACAAACTTCTCTGTGTTGGCAGGAACCGTGAGCTTATAATAATAGGTACCCTTGGCACTAGGCAAAGTCT
Source organism: uncultured Prevotella sp. (assembly GCA_945863825.1). Lineage (GTDB taxonomy): Bacteria > Bacteroidota > Bacteroidia > Bacteroidales > Bacteroidaceae > Prevotella. Next base: position 1,127 of record CAMBBY010000375.1, read on the forward strand.
TCTCTACAGGGAGTTCAGTCAATTCGAAGGCTGTATTCACAGTCTCACCTGGCTGGTAGGCCTGCATTTCTGCCTTGATTACATCCTCGGCAGCAGAATCCTGCAACTTGTTTACTACGATATAATAGGTAGAACCTGTATAAGGAATCTCAACGCGAACATTATAGGTACCAGGCTCAGAAGAAGCCGCTACCTCCTGATAGGTGATATTGTTCAAGTTGGAATATACCTTTACCTGACCGCCAGCCAGCACAGCATCGCTGGAGATGTTCAGATAACCCGTCTTGGTAGGAGTATAAGTAAAGTAGTAGTCGCCCATCTCGGCAGGTACCTTGTTCTCACCCTCGTTCAAGGCGAATGGCATCTCAAGAGAACCCGCCTTCACCTCTACGAGCTTAGAGTTTGTAACGACACTACCCTGAAGATTCAGTGCGATGGTATAAGTCTTACCCTTCTCTACGCTCACTTTCAGTACATATCCGCTTGTAGCCTGGTCATAGTTTGTAGAAGCATAATTACCATTCACAGTGGCACCTGAAACATAGCTTGAGAAAGCGAGCTGAAGCTGCGCTGTCTTCTCGGCTGTATAGGTAACATAGGCAGTAGTGTTCTCATACTGAGCACCCAGTGGATTACCCAGGTACAACTCCTCACCTACCTTCAACTCGGCAGGATTGTCCTGAGAGAGGCCCTTACCATAAGAAGACATCTCAGACAAGTCTAGGTTGAAGCCCGACTCACCCGTCATGTTCATGATGAAGTAGTAGGTCTTACCCTTTTCCAAGGCATACGCTTTAGAAGGATACTTCAAGCCCGCACCACCCAGGGTGAGCGAGTCTGTTCCTTCTACCGATGTAAATACAGTAGGAACATTGCTTGATCCAGACAATGGAGATACCTTGGCAAGATAGTTCTTGTCTGCTGTAAACTTCCAATAAGTGTTCTTAGCCTCACTGCTCTCTACCTTGTAGGTATTCTCACCCTTCTGGGCATCGAGAGCTGATTCAATTGATGTCTGTGCCATTGCTGCAGATGAAAGGCACAATGCTGTCGCAAAAAGTAAAACTTTTCTCATACGCTCGACTTTTTAAAATATGATATTTAAATTTATTATTCGTAACTCATCACGCATCTTTAGCGTTAATTTTCCTCTCATTTGGCGGCAAAGGTAATAATTTATCCCGAAATTCACAAGATTTTTTGCATAAAATCTACATAAAACTAACTTTTCCTTACAAAAAAGTTCAATAAACACTAAAAATATGATTTTTCATCCATTTTTCCCTTATAAAACGTCAAGTTATTAGAATAATATAGCTTTTATTTTATATTTTCACAAAAACATTTGGAAGGAATATAAAAAATGCTTAATTTTGCACCGTTTAAAGCGATGTCCCTTCGAAAAGGGTCAGATATAACGAAAAAAATTAGTAGAATACACTTTTAAAAATAACAATAAAAAGAAAAAAGAGATCTATGGAAAAAAGACTCATGATGTTTATTGCTTGCGTCTTCCTTAATTTGGGAATGGCGTTGGCACAAACTCACGTTTCTGGTGTAGTAACCTCTTCAGAAGACGGTTCACCGATTATCGGTGCATCTGTCAAGATTGTGGGTACTACTTCTGGTACTGTTACCGACATCGATGGTAACTTCACTCTGGATGTTGAAAACAACAAAGCAGAGCTTGAGTTCAGTTACATCGGCATGGTGACAAAGAAATTAAAGGCATCAGAGAAGATGCAGGTTGTTTTGGATCCTGACACGCAGGTACTGGAGCAGGTAATCTGTCTCTTATACACATCTGACGCTGCCGACGATACTCCTTGTGTAG
>CAMBBY010000376.1 GCA_945863825.1 uncultured Prevotella sp.
TTTATGTTTCAACAACAGGTTGGGCAAAATGGGTGGGCCCAATGCCAAGCAACGAGCCTAATCCAGGTCCAAATCCTCCAACACCTCCAACACCAGGCGAGGGCGAGTGGTACTACTATGATGATGGCACATGCCTCGACGCAATCGGAACAGGCGGCGGCCAATTCTCATGGGGCGTCATGTTCCCTGCAGGTTCATACGAAGGCAACATGGTTACAAAGGTTGCAGCATGGGACTACATGGCAATGACAGGTACAGTGACAGTCTATAACGGCGGTACAACAGCTCCTGGCACAGCAGTCGGAACAACAAACGTTTCATTTGCTGGTACACAGAGCAGCTTCTCAGAGTTCGAGTTTGCAGAGCCAATCGTTGTTGACCCATCACAGAACTTATGGATAATCTTCTACAACGCCAGTGGCGCATCACATCCAGCAGCATGCAGTACAGACGTTACAGGCGATCCTAACGGACGCTGGGTATCAATCGACGGTATCGACTGGATGGACCTCGCAAGCGCAGGTATCCCTGGCTACACATTCATGGTACGTGCATACGTAGCAGAAGGTGCAAAGGGTGAGGTTAAAGAAATCTCTGTCAACAACACATACGACGGTGGTACACTTGCTAAGGCAGGTAGAACAAGCAACCGTGCAATGTGGGATATGATGAAAGCATTCAACTGCACAAGCGCAGGTCAGCAGGGAGTGACAACAGATGGCGAGTTCATCTACACAGCAAGCTGGCAAGGCACTCCTACAGGTGGTTACACATTCTACAAGTATGACTTAGAAGGTAACTTCGTTGAAGGCTTCAACATCCCTGGCGCAGTCGGTGTACGCGACATGACAACTGACGGTGAGTACTTCTATGCAACATCAGGTGGAAACGAAATCTTCGTCCTTGACTTAGTCAATAAGACAAAGGTTGGTTCAATCTACGGTGCTGGTTTGACTTCACGTCACATCTCATACGACCCAGAGCGTGATGCATTCTGGTGCGGTAACTGGTCAGATCTCGCATTATACGACCGTTCAGGTGCTGTTCTCCAATCAGCTCCATCTCCATCAAGCGCATACGGTTCAGGCTACTTCAAAGATTCAGAAGGTGTTGAACACCTCTACCTCTTCTGCCAGCCTAACAGCGACGCTAAGGTTTATGACTACAACATCACTAACGGTACACTTGGCTCATCACCTGTATTTGACTTCGCTTCAACTCCAGGTGCAGCAGGCGCTATCTCAGGTGGTGCATTCGTTGGCACATATAACGGCAAGACCTGCTTCTTCGGTAATGTCCAAGGCGATCCTAACGTTGTAGGTATCTACGAATTAGCAGAAGGTGCTCCTGTTCCTCCAACTCCAATAGCGGGTATCCTTGGCGCTATGGTATTTGTTGACGGTGAGTTGATCACAGCTGAACCTATCAACAATAGCTCAATCTCAATCAGCAACATCGAACTTGGTGAACATGAATTATGTGTAAGAGTTGTTTATGCTGACTCATTATACTATGCAATGTCTTGCCCAACATGTGCTGAAATTGAGACTGTCTGCACACCTGTTAAGGATCTTGAAGGACAGTATGTCTATGAAAATGGTATCTATGGCGCTCAACTCACATGGGCTTGCGACGCTGAACCTATTTCATACAAGGTCTATCGTAACGATATGTTGGTTGCTGAAGTTTCAGAAATGGAATTCGTTGACGAGTTAACAAATACTCCAGGTAACTATACATACGGTGTTGTTGCAGTATATAGCAACTGCGAGTCAGACATGGTCACAGTTAATGTCAATGTAACAAATGTTAACGAGAACGAGGTTGTAAATGCAATCTATCCTAACCCAACTAACGGTGATTTGAACATCTATGCAGCAGCAATGGAGCGTATCAGCATCATCAACGCAATGGGCCAGATGGTTTACGACCAGGCTGTAAACGGTGACAGCAAAGTTATCGACATGAGCCAGTTCGAGGCAGGCGTTTACATGGTTAACGTTGTAACTGAAAACGGTACAAGTGTCAAACGTGTTACTGTTATCAAGTAATAAATAACGATTATCGTTAAAATTGCAGGGGCGTTGCATGGCAATGTCCCTGCTTTTTTATATTTTTGTGCCATGAAGATATTGGCTTTTGACAGATTGGACTATTTAGGTGATGACTTCATCGAGAGATGTATGTCGTTCTTGCCGGCTTGGCGAAAAGAACAGATGCTAAAACTCAAACATAACAGAGGTAAGATAGAATGCGCTACGGCTTATCTTCTGCTTTCTGCCTTGTTACATCTTGAAACGGATCGCTCTAACATCGATTTTTCATTCGTATATAATGAGCATGGGAAACCTTATTTTGATTGTCATCTGGATTATTACTTTAGTATAAGCCATTGTAAATCAACCGTTGCAGTAGCATTGTCTGATGACGAAATCGGTATTGATGTTGAAGAAAAATCACGTTATAAAGAGTCATTGGCCCGTTTTGTGTGTAACGATGAAGAATTGAAAGAAATTTCTGGTTCAGATGATGAGAGTGCTACGTTTATTAAATTGTGGACTCGAAAAGAAGCGGTTTTTAAGTTGCTCGGTACAGGTATTACACACGATATCAAGGATATTTTATCGAATAATGATGTCCATGTCATCACTAAAGAATTTGATGGGATAGTATTGTCTGTTGCTTCAAAAAAGGAAATCGATGATGCTGTTGAAATTATTTTCGTAGGTAAAGAACGATTAATCTCTTTTTTCAGTAATGAGGATTGTGGAAGATAAATATTTTTTAACATTACAAAATAGAGATTATTCTTTTGGGATTATTATAAAAAATTGGTTATCAGCTGATTAAGATTTATCCGATATATTATCTGTTTTTCATACGACTAAATATTCATTTCGATATAATTTTGCTGTCGAATTAAACAAAAACAAAATTATATGGGAACCTTAATTAATAC
>CAMBBY010000377.1 GCA_945863825.1 uncultured Prevotella sp.
GGCAAAGATAAGCATAAATCCCGAAACCGCCAAGCGATTTCGGGATTTATTATGTATTCAACTATGTCCCCAATACCTTGAAGGGAATTTTATCAGTATTCTTACTATCTGTTCAGTTCCTTGATGATTTTCTCCAGATTGTCAAGCTGGCGGGCATCCACTTTCACATCTACCAGATTTCCTTCCTTGTCGAAGAGGTGATAGGATGGGAAGGAGCGAATGTTGAGATAATTCTCGATGGCACTCTGCTGAGCCGCTGGCAAATTGTAGTGGGCGATATTGTCGCCAACCAGATTATTCAGTTTGATGAGATTTTTCCATGACTCTTCAGGACTGTTGCTTGCCATGTAAAGATATACCACATCGTATGGCGCCAGGCGTTCGAACTCTTCCTTCGAATGGGCTAGAGCCTCCTTGCAAGGGGCACACCAAGTTCCCCAGACATCCAGCAATACCAATTTGCCCTTATAAGGCTCCAATATATGGCGAAGAAGTTTCTCACCATCGCTTATAACCAGAGGAGCTGTCTTGATACTAGTTGTAATATCCTTGTTCTGCAAAGACAGGTACTTACGGTGTTCTGCCAATACTTTCTCCCTGAGAACTTCAGAACTGATGCAATGTTCTGCCAGGTCAAGCCCATAACTATTGAGTGGCATGGCTAGTCTTTCCAACATCTGAAGAAGGGCTTTGGAGATGATGACATCTTTCTGCTGCTGGTTGCATCCCATGCTATCAGCTATATGCTGGGCATAATATACATCGAGGAGAGGAGTCTCATCCTTAAGCATCTTGGCTATGTCTTCTCTTCCAATGATAGCCGTAGCACGCTTGGCAAGGGCTGAGTTGGAAAAAGCATTTTCTATTTTCTCCTGCTCCTTGGCATCTGTCGTCTGATATTGCTTGATAGTCATGCTATCCAGATTCTTAGCCCATTGTTCCACCGTAGCAATTTCAGAATTTGTTATCGCAATATCCCCCTGAGCCTTGTGCTTTCTCAACAGTTCCGGATAATAATTGGTGAATAAGAATCCATAGGTCTTCCCCATGGGTGTACTGTACTTTAACCTTGCTTCCTGGTCGATGAGATCTTTAGTCAGCATACTATAGTCACGAAACTGAGTATAAGGCTGCGGAATCTCCTTCCATATTTTTTCCATTTGGCTCACATATTCCTGAGGGAAAACATTGTCTTTTACTCTATATGCTCCTTGCAAGATATCCGAAGCATAAGTGCAGAGAAGGTATTGAGCCGCATATTCCTGATAACATCTGGAAATAGATGCCGATTTTTCTATCTGTTTCCGTAAGTTCCCTTCAGCCTCCTTATATCTGGATTCAAGAATCTGCATCATCTCCTGGGCTGGAACCTTATTCTCAGACTTACCTGCATAGCCTGCGTTAATCATTGGGATAGGATGCGCCAGCAGTTCGTTTTGCAAGCGACAGTTCTTACCCATGAAGATAGCATGTCCAGCTTTGAAGTCATAGAGCAGATAATAGGTCTCTCCTGGCTCCAATACCGTGTTGATATAAGTATGTTTCCAGTCCATGAAAACCTCGGTAGAGTTGATGAGAGGCACTTTGATCTCAAATCTGCCAAGAGAATCGAGCTTGCTATAATTGCTCACTTCCTTGAATGTGTAAAAGAGATCATAATACTGCACACTATACTCCTGCCCTCTATCCCAAAATTCCTTAGGCATATTTCTGAGCCATCCCACAACAATAGCCGTATCGGGCTTGTTATGAGTATCCTTCAGACTTGTGGTCTCATCTTTCTGCGGATAATCCGGAAGGCTGAAAGTGGTGATGAGCGAATATTCGGCTTTCTTGCCGTTGATGCTCATCGTGCGCTTGCCATGTTGAGGTTTGTCGATGTTGACAGCCAGGTCGCTCTTGCCATCGGTAAGGATGAAAGAGTACTTGTCGCCCTTCTGATTCTTCTGCTTGTATTGCCAGTAACGGCAGTCGTAGATGGCGAAATCTTCATAGAATCCTATCTCCCAATCGCCGGTCGCATCGTTGCGCCAAAGCGAGGAGAAGAGCTGTTTGATGCGGGTATCGATACTCTCGATGCCAAATATCTTGAAGTTCTGTTCGCCGTCACCTTCCAGGAAGTCAAACTTTCGGGTCTTCTTGGGGAGCGGTGCGAAATGGAAGACCACATCCTCCTTGCCAGAGCCAGGCATATAGTGTTCTTCGTCAAGTTTCAGTCCATCACAGCTCTTGACGAGATATTTCTTGCCATCAGCAAGGAGATAGGTTTCCTTCACAAACTTTACCCAATAGTGTGGGCGAAAAGTGATGTGCATGAACACTCGTGTTTCATCATCTGCGAATTCCACACGATAGATGTTGAGTCGAGACTGAAAGGGATCATTAAATAGCTGGTTCGATTCAGCTACCGGCTGTTCCCAGACAATGGGTTTCTTGCCATTCCCAGCCCAGCAAGTGCAGAGCCAGATGGTGGCGATAAGTACACAAAGGATTCTTTTCATCATTCGATAATTTTATCAGATTTATATTGAGGTGCAATTATACGAAGAAATAATCACAATCGCTTTATCTGAAGCATCAAAAAATGCTATTCAGCGCATAAGTGACGGTGAAAAAATAAATTGGTATGATTTGAGCCTCATATTTTTGAGATATTTTCTTCACTCGAAGAGGGAGTATAGCGGGCTATATGACCGATGAGAGGGAAGAAAATAGCCAAAAAGATGAGGTTGAGAACAAATTGATATTGTACATTTTTCCCTCAAATCGTACCAAGTTGTTTTTTTACCGTCACTAAAAAAGGATGATTTAACAAAACGCGAGACCACATCTCATGATTTGCTTCTCTAAGCGACTTTATCGCTCATCCTTATATATTCTCGCAAAATGCACTGTCCAGAGTCTGTCTCTTATACACATCTCCGAGCCCACGAGACTAAGGCGA
>CAMBBY010000378.1 GCA_945863825.1 uncultured Prevotella sp.
GATTCGCCTTAGTCTCGTGGGCTCGGAGATGTGTATAAGAGACAGGTTCATCCAGGCAGGAGTTGTTACAGTCAATGGTGAGGTTGTAACAGAGTTGGGTACCAAGATTCTTCGCACCGATGAGGTGAAGTTCCACGACGCACCAGTATCATTGGAGAAGAAGGTATATGTATTGCTCAACAAGCCAAAGGATTACGTGACAACCAGCGATGATCCTCAGCAGCGCAAGACCGTGATGGATCTTGTCAAGGACGTATGCCCAGAGCGTATTTATCCAGTAGGTCGTCTCGACCGCAACACCACAGGTGTCCTCCTTCTTACTAACGATGGTGATTTGGCAAGTAAGTTGACTCATCCTAAGTTCCTGAAGAAGAAAGTATATCACGTACATCTCGACAAGAACATCACTGCTCATGATTTGCAGCAGATTCGTGATGGTATCACTTTGGATGATGGCGAGATCAAGGCAGATGCAGTAGATTATGCAGACGAGCGTGACAAGTCACAGGTGGGCATCGAAATCCACAGTGGCAAGAACCGTATCGTTCGCCGTATCTTCGAGAGCCTCGGCTACCGTGTCACCAAGCTCGACCGAGTACAGTTTGCAGGTTTGACCAAGAAGAACCTTCGTCGCGGTGACTGGCGTTTCCTCACAGAGAAAGAGGTTGATATGCTCCGCATGGGTGCTTTTGAATAAGAAACAATAAAAACAATGGAAAAAGTAAAAAGAACTAAAGTCGTAGATTTGCTCAAGAGCACAGCCTACGATTCAATCGTGAATGTAAAGGGATGGGTGCGTACCCATCGTAGTAGCAAAGCAGTCGATTTTATCGCTCTTAACGATGGTTCTACTATTAATAATATTCAGATAGTAGTCGACCCATCCAAGGTCGATGAGAATCAGCTCCGTCAGATCACTACAGGTGCTTGCATCAGCGTAGTAGGTACTTTGGTAGAGAGCCAGGGTGCCGGTCAGAGCGTAGAGATTCAGTGCGAAAGCATTGAGATTTACGGACTCTGCGGCGGTGATTATCCAATGCAGAAGAAGGGTCAGAGCTTCGAGTATATGCGTCAGTATGCTCATCTCCGTCTCCGTACCAATACCTTCGGTGCCGTGATGCGCATCCGTCATAACATGGCGATGGCCATCCACACTTACTTCCATGAGCATGGATACTTCTATTTCAACACTCCGCTCATCACAGCGAGCGATTGCGAAGGTGCTGGACAGATGTTCCAGGTAACCACCAAGAACCTCTACAACCTCAAGAAAACAGAGGATGGAAAGATTGACTACTCTGATGATTTCTTCGGCAAGCAGACTTCCCTCACCGTGTCAGGTCAGTTGGAAGGCGAGTTGGGAGCCACAGCCTTGGGTGCTATCTACACATTCGGTCCAACCTTCCGTGCAGAGAACAGTAACACCCCTCGCCACCTGGCAGAGTTCTGGATGGTAGAGCCAGAGGTAGCTTTCCTGGATATGGACGGTTTGATGGAGTTGGAGGAAGATTTCATCAAGTATTGTATCCGTTGGGCGTTGGATCATTGCAAGGACGATTTGGCGTTCCTGAACAAGATGATCGACAAGGGTCTGATAGCCCGTCTGGAAGGCATCTTGAATTCCGACTTCGTACATCTTCCATATACCGAGGGAATCCGCATCCTGCAGGAGGCAATCGCCAATGGCAAGAAGTTTGAGTTCACATGCGAGTGGGGTGATGACTTAGCATCCGAGCATGAGCGCTTCCTGGTAGAGGAGCACTTCAAGCGTCCAGTAATCATGACCAACTATCCGAAGGCTATCAAGGCATTCTATATGAAGATAGACGAGGAGGAGAGCGGTTTCGGAGGCAAGAGCGGTCAGACCGTTCAGGGCACCGATGTACTGTTCCCACAGATTGGTGAGATTATCGGCGGTTCTGTTCGCGAAGAGAGCTATGACAAGCTGATGGGTGAGATAGAGGCTCGCAACATTCCTATGAAGGATATGAGTTGGTATCTTGATACCCGTAAGTACGGTTCATGTCCACATGCAGGTTTCGGTCTCGGTTTCGAGCGTTTGATCCTCTTCGTAACCGGTATGCAGAACATCCGTGATGTGATTCCATTCCCACGTACACCAAAGAACGCAGAGTTCTAAATAGAATACGATAAAAAGATAGAGTAGAGGGTGTGTCATACTACATGATGCACCCTTTTTCTGTATGCTTTGTTTTCTTATTTACATGTTCCTTTACAGGCTCTGTCTTGGTGTGGCTCTTGCCCAAATTGATGCGAAGTCCGGCCAATGCGTTGAAATACCAGTCTGCGTTACCTGCTTTCTTAGAGTTGTATTTGTCGCTAGTGATGTTGGCATTTCCTTCCAACATGATGCTTACAGACTTGCTTTAGTGATAGGTTGAAGTTTGCGCAAGGCAAATCATCCCAAGAAATGTAAAAATAAATCAGATTGCCCGTTTCGAAGACAAAGCTGGCATGATAAAAGAAATGAAGCGAAAAGTTTTGAGGTTACGATATTTTTGCTTAATTTTGCAGCAAAACAGAAAATAAAATAAACATGGAGAATGTGAAACGTATACCTTACGGTGTTTCTGACTTTGTCGATATAATAAAGAGAAATCAATATTATATTGACAAGACAATGTATATCCCTAAGTTGGAAGAGGAGGCGGATAGCTTGTTCTTCATACGCCCTCGTCGCTTCGGCAAGAGCCTCTTGCTGAGCATGATGTGTGCTTACTACGACATCAACCAGTCTAATAGGTTTGAGGAACTGTTCGGCAAATTATGGATTGGCTCCCATCCAACACCTTACCGAGGAAAGTTTCAGGTCTTGTTCTTGGATTTTTCTAAAATCGGGGGAGATATAAAGGATTTGAAGGAGAATTTCGGCTCAGGTGCGGAAGTCCGTGGATAGCCCACCAGGCATGTTAACCAAAA
>CAMBBY010000379.1 GCA_945863825.1 uncultured Prevotella sp.
ACCTGCCGATGATGCGGCGCAACACGTCTTTCTCTTCCTCGCTGGCTTCTATGCCGTATCGCATTAAATACCGCTCCAGCATAGCGTTATGGGAGCGGGCGATAACCCTGCCCTTGGAGGTGCAGAAGTCGAAGGTGGAGAGTGACCATTCTACCAGACTGCGTTTGAAATCGTTGTTGAGTGAGACCGCCAGGGCACGGATTCCGCCGGTATCGAGTGTAAAGGTAGGCTTTACGGGGTAAACGGTATCGACAATCTCTACTTCACTGGGCAGTCGGATGCAGAGGTAATCATCATTTGCTCACTTGCCATCGTTCAGGCGACCGTTGAGCTGCTGAACCTCCCGAAAGGTAAGCCAGCTTCCGGCATCACGACGCATCACCACCTTGCCTCCGGCTGGGTGCTTGCCCGTGAGCATGTTGCCCAATTGCTGCTGAGAAAAACAGCCGAGGTCGATGCGGTTGCTGCGGGCTGGTGCATTGATGAGGGAGTTGCGCATGATGAAGTACTCGTGCGAATAGTTACTGAACACTACCGGCTCATCTTTTTTCAGGATGAGCTTGGGATCGCGGTGCCGGAAAAACTGGCAGCGTGAGGTGGGGAGACGAAGATAGATATTTGGCATTGCTTTTTGAATGTTGAATGTTTATTTTAATGTTGAGTGTTGAATGTTTATTTTAATTAATTACTTCAGCGAGATACCTTTCTGCTGGGCATAATAGAGCATGATGGCATCGGTAATATAGAGGAAATATTTCTGCATACTGTTTCCTTCCTTCGGGCGTGGTACCAGTTTATCGAGCTTGGCAGTCTGCTCCTCGCTGAGATTAGAGATGAGTTTCATGCCGTCAATATAGCAGCCACCTGATTCGGTTCGGGCGATGAAGCTCTCATTGAACTTCTTGTCTTCTCCGAAGAAGAGGTTGATGGCTTCCACCATCTGATCCTGAGTGAAACCAGGAAGCTGGGGATGCAGCTTGCGAAGCTTCGACGAATAGGTCTTCATACGCTTATCCACATAGGCATTGATGCTGTCTGCATACTCGCAATAGAGGTCATTATCTTTGCTGTTAATGTCCTTGGTTCTTGCGAAATTGAAGAAGCCCTGCATTTGCTTCAATACCTGCATCACACCATCAAACTGGTTAAACTCGACTCTGCCATCAAAGATAGTTGTCATATATGACTTCACATCTACCACAATACTCTCTAGGGCATCTGTGAGGAAAGTAACCTTATCTAGATTGATGGCAAGCTTGTCAACAGTCTCCTGCATGCCAGGCTTGCTGTAATCTACATAATAGCGGAGCAACTGACCGAAGTTGAGGAAATCATAACTTTCATCACTTCGCACATTCACCTGCACGAGCAGGGAGTACATATTCATTGCCAGTTTCTTGTCTTTCTCCTGAATGGCTCGGATGAGCGATGCCATCTGTGGAGAGTTATGAGGAATGCGGCTGGCGGCACGGACCAGTTCATTGCGGTTGCGCACGGCTTCTGCGAAATCAGGATTGGAAAAAAGGCGCTCCAGGGCAGAAGCATATTTTTCTGACGGCACATCCTTGAAGTTGAAGGTATAGATGGTCGGCTGATTTCTGATCTGCTGCTCACGCTTGGCCAATGCCTGCTGCTGTTGTTTCTTGTTTTTTGTTCCCATTGCTTTTTATTGCTTTTTATTGCTTTTTATTGCCAAGCATTGATTGGCAAAATAATCTATTAATCATAATCATCCTTATTGGGCGATTATTTACTGCTGTAATTCTGAAAGCCTTTCAGCCATGATACAGGTGCAGGATTGATGCACGGGAAAGACGTGTTCACGTTATAGAGCATAGCGTGAAACTCGTCTATCTCTTCAGCGGTGAAAGGGCAGTCTTTATGAATGTGACGTGGCATAGGATCTTATCTTTCATCACCATCGCCAGCGATGACGTGTCGCTGCTTGCGGCTTGCGAGTTTTGCCAGGTTCTCCTCGGCTACGTCTTCGAGACTTACGCCCATGACGTGGGCGAGTCCTGCGGTCTGCCAGAGAATATCGCCGATTTCGGAGAGCATCAGCTTGCGCTCTTCCTCGGTTACATTCCAGATTTGGGTGTGGCAGATTTTACCATCCTCGTCTCGCTCGGTGGTGGTGATGTGGAGTTTGCCTTTTCGCATGTGCTTGCCAGCCTTTGATGCAAATTCTCCTACTTCGCCACAAAGGTTGGCGAGCATATAAAAGAGGTTATCACTCTCAGGAAGGCAGGTTGTCATTGCCTTCTGCTGATATTCGTTTAAAGTCATTTTTGCCATTTTCGTTTAATATTTTGAGTGTTGAGTGTTGAGTGTTGAATGTTGAGTGTTCATTGCCTCCATGCGCTCACTGATGATTCGGTTGATCTCGAAACCTATTTCCTTGGCGTTAGGATGCGCCTTGCCGGTAGTTTCCCTGAAACGGAGGTCGAGGATATGCTGCCACTCGGCGATGGTATAGGTATAGGCTACCACCGTATAGGTATCGAGAGGGAGAATGCCGCGGGCATCCTGCGGCTTCAATCCCGATTTCAGCAAACGGCGATAGAGCCAGTCAGCTATCTTGCAGCCGGATAGATAGAGGAACTTCTGCCAGCGGGTACCCTCATGCAACCAATGGGGACGGGCAATCTGCACGCCACCTTTCTTCTCCAGGTTCACGTAGCGGGTGCTCTGCTCGCTGATGCAGTTAGGCGATGTGCGGTTCAGCTCACGGCTGGTGCTGATCTGTGTGGTAACGACCAGCGTCATACGGAGGAAATAGAGGGCTTCCTTGAAATCATATTTCAGCGCTTTCGCGATAAACTCGTCTTCCTTTACATTGAATGGAGACAATATTTCGAGTATATTGTTATGCTCGCAGAGGAACTGCATGTTACTGCTGATCCATACCTTCTTTTCCAGTACTGCATAATTGATGTAA
>CAMBBY010000380.1 GCA_945863825.1 uncultured Prevotella sp.
TTGTTGCTCAGGTGCTTATAAAAAATATTAAATTATAGTGTTGCGGAATTAAGGACAACATGAAACCATTAAAATTTCAACCGCTATTAAAATCCACCATCTGGGGTGGCAGTAAGATTATCGCTTTCAAACATCTCGACGTAAAACAGGAGAAGGTGGGAGAAAGTTGGGAAATCTCTGGAGTACCAGGCAATGAAAGCATCGTAGCTGATGGCGAGATGCAGGGCAAGAGCCTCAATGAGGTAGTGAAAGAACTCAAGGGAAGTTTCCTTGGGGAGGAGAACTACAAGCGTTTCGGAAATGAATTTCCATTGCTCATCAAGTTTATTGACGCCAACAACGACCTCTCTATCCAGGTGCATCCTAATGATGAGATTGCCCACAAGCAGGGCAAGGAGCATGGCAAGACCGAGATGTGGTATACATTGCCAAGCGAACCGGACGCAAAACTCTATAATGGCTTGAAGATGCAGATTACACCGGAGCTGTACAAGGAGATGGTGGAGAACGATACCATCACAAATGCACTGGCTCAGTATGACGTGAAGGAAGGCGACTGCTTCTTTATTCCTGCAGGCAGAATTCATTCCATCGGAACCGGCTGTTTCGTGGCTGAAATCCAGCAGACCAGCGATGTGACCTACCGCATCTACGACTTCAAGCGCAAGGACAAGGATGGCAACTATCGCCTGCTCCACACCAAGGAGGCTGCCGAGTGCATCGACTACACCGTGCAGGCTGACAATCGCCAGCATTATACTCCGATGAAGAACGAGGGGGTTGGCATGGTAAAGTGTCCATACTTCACCACCGCCGTTTATGATCTCGATGAGCCTATGACTCTCGACTATTCCGAACTGGACAGCTTCGTGATTCTGATTGGTCTGAAGGGCAAGGCTAAGATAACCGACAACGAGGGTAATGAGATTACGCTCCAGGGCGGCGAAAGTATCGTAGTGCCAGCCAGCACCCAGACATTGAAGGTAGAAGGAACCTTAAAGTTCCTGGAGACATACGTATAGTTTAAAGGTAAAAAGGTAAAAAAGTAAAAAGAAAGCAGGCAGATGACATTCCGCCAGGCTCTTTTTACCTTTTTACCTTTAAAAATCCTTTTTACCTTTTCAAATACTCCTCAATATCAGCCTGTATCTTCTGGAATTCCGGAGCAAACTGATAGAAGGTATTCTTCTTCATCATCATTTTCACTTTGCCCAAGCTGTTCTCGTAACAAGCCATTTCGGTGCGAGCCTGCTCGGAATGGATAGCACGGTCACGGATTTCATTCTCGCGGTCGTTGCGCAGGGCATCACATACACTCTGCACGATGGGACTTACCACCAGGTCGAAGAGATGATGACCCTGTATATATAAATAGGTATTGGTCTCAATTACCCCGAGGTTGCGAAGATAAGTTTCCATTTCGGGAAGGTAGGTCTTGTGCTTCGGGAAATGACGCTCCAGTTGGAAGAGCTTTGCCCTCACCTTCTTGGCGAGATAGTCTATCGCCCATTGAGGGTCTCTGATTCGTACGGATGGCAGCACGACCACCTTGTCAAACTCAGCCATATCCAAATGCATCGACATCTTGCGAAAACGGATGTAGAAAAGCATGTGCCAAACGAAGAGGGGCCATATCGTACGGGAATAAGCTTCCAGGAAATGCTCGAAGTCGAAGATGCGACGGTCGTTGAGCGTCACCATCACGCAGGTTTCGTGCAGTCCCTTGGCATAGCACTGGTAGTTTTCAATGGCATAGGCATAGGTATGGAAGATGTATGGATTTTCGAGCATCATCTGCGAAGCCTCGGTAGTGCCCTGTCGGAGATAATCGTAGTCGGCATCCACGCAGGCTATCATATCCTTACCCACTCCCTTGAGCATGCTCGATACCGCAGCCTTCTTGCCACGGTCCAGATGCTGGTTGCGCGAAGGTAGCATGATGTCGAAATAGCGGGTTTCATCCTCAAACTTACTAAGTACAGACCGCCAGAAGAATACGTCATCATAGCTCTCGACGTAAGCCACTATCTTACGTCTCGCCTTCTTCGAGGTCATCCTGTTGGCAGCCTCGAAGTATAGGGAATTGATATTATCGGTTAAACGTTTAGCCATAATTTAAGTGAAGAGTTAAAAGTGAAGAGTGAAGAATTCTCTTGTCCTACTTTTAAATATTTGGTGAAGCGAAGAGATGTAAGAGAAAAGCATTTGAATTCTTCACTCTTCATTCTTCGTTTTTCACTTATATCGTGATATCACTCACATCCGTCACCCTATCCGTCCATCCATCCATGACCACGGCAGGACTGTGGGTAGTCATGATTATCTGGATGTTAGGGTTCAGTTGGAGCACCAGTCCGATGAGCTGCTTCTGCCATTCGAAGTGGAGACTGATTTCCGGTTCGTCCATGAAGAGCACGTAAGGCTGATTGTCCTCCACCAGCACGGTGAGGAGGATAGCAAGTATCTGCTTTTCGCCGGCAGAGAGCTGGTAAGGCATGAGCTGTTCGCCTATCTGATTGAAGCGGATCTCGTTGGCTGTGCGCACGATGGTCTTGCTCGTATCCTTGAAGAGACTGTCCACTATATCCTGGAACATCCTCTTCGGTTCACTCAGTTTCTGTGCCTTGGCGGCTGCATCAGGATCACCACTCTGTAGCACGGCGATGATGCGATTGCCGATGTTCACCTGATAGTCGAGATACTTGTGCTGCAACTGGAACAGCTGCCAGTCGAGTTCTGTGACCAGCGTGAGGTCTATCTTGTTGATCATCTCGGCATTCATCAGCGGCCTATCCACCGAGCGAATCACATCGTAGCGTATCCACTTGGCTTCCTCAGGCTCCACCTTGAGATGCACCCCCTTGATCATGTGGCTCGGGAATTCCCCACCGGCAGCGAGGCCCTTCACCACCTTATTTAATATAGTACTCTTGCC
>CAMBBY010000381.1 GCA_945863825.1 uncultured Prevotella sp.
AGATTCGCCTTAGTCTCGTGGGCTCGGAGATGTGTATAAGAGACAGCCATAAGAAGCACGAATGCTCATATTGTCAATCCACTTGATTGGCTGCATGAATGACTCATCGCTTACACTCCAACGACCAGAAATACTCCATACCGGACTCCACTTATGGTTTGTATATTGTCCGAAGCGGTTGCTTGCATCCATACGCGTATTGAAGTTCAAGACATAACGGTTCTTGTAAGCATAAACAAGAGTCAAGTACTCAGAAATCGTATTATTCTTCGTCTTTGAACGGCTCACAGTGTGCTTGTCCAAAGAAGAGTTCATACCATTGACTGCAGAATTTCCAGAGGTACTGGTATCATATTCATAACTGATGCCCATACCACGCTCAGGGAAGTATCCCCACTCTACATCCGTCAATCCATCATATTGATTTGAACGAGCCTCAAAACCCGCCATCGCATTGATGATATGCTGGCGCTCATTGCCCAACATCAAATTATAGCTCAACTGGGCACGGGCTGTGTAGCTGACATTATTCATAGAAGAATAGTTCAGAATGCCACCATGAGGCAGGCGGCTCTGTTTTTCTGCATCACTATTAGGAGCTACTGCACCATAATCATATCCTCTTATCTGGGCAATATAATAAGAACGTTCATCAGCCCACTGATAATTGGTAGTATTGCTATAATTCACACCAAAAGTGGTATCAAACTTCAAGTTCTTCAGAATATCATAGATGACATTCAGGTTGCCACTGAAGTTTCTTACCTTAGCTTCAGCACCTGTATGCTGCAACTCATTGAAGATATTGTAGCTCAACTGATAGTTCTGACCCAAACCAGGGAAAGTACTCAAGTTTGTGGTATAATAAGTATCAGGGTCCAAAGCTCTGGAAGTACTGAGAGCGTAGCTATATGGATTGGTGGTATAGAAACCATCATTGCTGTTTTCTGCAAAAGACAAACGGGTGCTGATGCGCAGTTTATCACTCAATCTGGCATCAATATTACTCATCAGAGTATATCGGGTAGAACTGTCGCCCTTGGTAGTACCCTTACTGCTATTATAACCGATGGAAGTGTAATAATTCACGACTTCGCTACCTCCAGAAAGGCTGACACTGTAATCCTGATTAAAAGCATTCTGACAGAGAAGTTTAAACCAGTCTGTATTTACAGTTTCATAATGAGCTACCTGCTGATTGAACTCATCCAGAGAAATCTTACCTTCATAGAGATTCATCAAGGCACCTTCATAACCGGTGCGATAAGGCATTGAAGAATAAAGATAACCATATTCAGACACATCCTTAGAAACGCTGACACGCTCTTTAGAGTTCATCAGGTTATATTGGCCGTATGAAGGGCGTCCCGTAAAGCCGAGAGAGGTTGAGAAATTGACAGAAGGCTTACCTTCCTGGCCTCGTTTGGTAGTAACGACGATGACACCATTGGCAGCACGCGTACCATAGATGGCTGTAGCAGAAGCATCTTTCAGGAATGTAATACTCTCAATATCATTTGGATTCACACCAGAGATAGCACTACCTATCAGGCTGCGCTGGGCATCCAGATTCATCTGGTCTGTCATTCCTGTACCGGAAATGATATTGTTCAATTCATCATTAGAAAAGTTGACAGGATCTTCATGGATAATACCGTCAACCACCCATAAAGGAGAGGCATTACCGAAGATGGTAGAATTACCACGCATACGGATTTTAGGTGTCGCATTCACAGAACCAGAAGTATTGACAAGCATCAAACCAGGCACTGCACCCTGCAACATCTTATCGATGGTATTCACATTAGGGATTTTGATATCCTCTGCTTTTACTGTAGTTACAGAAGAAGACATGAGGCGCTTATCCATCTTCTGATAACCATTGACTACAACCTCATCAATATTATTGGTATTCCACTTCATTCGCATATAGTTTTCTTCACCTTCGCTGAATGTAGCAGTACCCGTCTCCATACCGATATAAGAAAAGACAAGTTCTGCCTCAGAACCTTTGATTGACGGTATGGCAAAATTACCATTGGCATCGGTCACAGTCTTGATGACACGGTTATTCTTATAGCGTACCACAGCTCCGATAACCGGTTCACCATTTTCATCAGCCACTCTACCCGTGATGGCTGCATCGAACGCTTCTTTACGAAACACACGGATAAACTTGCCCTGAACATTGTAACCCAACTGATGACCGGCAAGAACAATAGCCACAGCCTTAGGAGCTGTTTTCTTGCGCACAGTGGCAGTTACCCGATAATCTCTCAAATCATCATAACTAAAGATCACGTTGTAATCAGAGTTTCTCTCAATGTTCTTCAACACATTGGGAAGCGGCTCATTCTTGACAGTGAACGTGAGCAGTTTACTGGCATGAGCATCAGCGGCAAATCCCCATACCGACATCATCACAATGCCCACAAGCAACAATATCCGTCTTACAACTGACGAATAGTTTTCAGTCAATACTTCTTCTTTTGTCATATTTTCAAGTATTTTTGTTGTTAAAAATCAGCTATAGTACGAAGATGAGAAACAAATGGGTACCAGAAAAAGCAAAAAAGTTGCATTTTGCTATGTTTTTTACATAAAAATCCTTTTTATTCAGAAATAATTCGTAATTTTGCAACATCATTCAGTATGAGAAAGAGTAGAGAATTTTAATTTAATAGAAATTTTGTATCAATGAGTCACTTGACGACGGATCTTTTCAACAGTTTGTATCGCAAACATTACGAGCAACTGTTCTATTATGCATACGGTTTTACCGATGATGCAGAGGTGTGTCGTGACATCCTCGCAGATGTATTTGAGAGTTTATGGACCCATCGAAAAAAAATCACTCAAGAAACGGCTCACAGTTACCTCTACCAATGCTGTCTCTTATACACATCTCCGAGCCCACGAGACTAAGGCGAA
>CAMBBY010000382.1 GCA_945863825.1 uncultured Prevotella sp.
ATCTTGATTTGCAGAAATATAATTAATATTTGATTAAATATAAGCTATATTTAAGCAAATATAGCTTAAACTATGCAAAAGATAGTAGGCTTCTGTGGCTTTTGTGCTGGGAAAGTCGTAACTTTACAGCCGTAAGATACAAACTTTATATAAGGAAACAACTCACAACATATAAGAAATCAAGCTATGGCAAGATATATCAAGCAAGAGATGCCCGACCTGCAGGGTACGGGCGAGACAAAGTGTTACTATCGATTAGAGAAGCGACAGAACCTCTCTACCAAGGAATTCTTGAAGAGGGCGGGGGCGCATGGTATCCTCGACGAAGGCGTCTTGAAGCACGCGCTCAGCAAGATAGCCGAACAACTGGTGGAGGAATTGGCAGATGGCAATACCGTTACGCTCGATGGCATAGGTACCTTCCAGGCAACGCTTGGCGTGAAGAAAGACAAGGAGATGGATACTATCGACGGTGACGAGACCAAACGCAACGCTAAGAGCATTGAGGTGAAAAACGTGCGCTATGTGTCGGACAAGGATTTGGTGAGCGACGTGAACTTACGGTGCAAATTGTCGAGGGCAGGAGTGAGACGAGTGAACAACTCGCCTTATACCAAGGAACAACGCTTGAAACTGGCGCAAGACTATCTCGCTGACCCAGCTCATCCCTTTATGCGAGTCGCTGACTATGCCGAGCTGACCGGATTGCCTCGCTCTTCCGCCACAAAGGAGCTTCGAACATTCGCCGAAGACCATTCGAATGGCATTGCTACGGATGGAAGGGGAACAGCAAAGGTGTATGTGAAGAGAAAAGAAATTGAAGGTATATGAGTTATTACCACCATACCCATTGTTTTATGGCAAAAAGTTTGGTTAATCAAGAAAAATACCTTAACTTTGCCATCGTAATGAAACGATAGAGCTTATGAAAGGCAGAAAATACCCTTTGGGAATACAAACGTTCGAGAGAATTGTCAAGGGCAATTATGTGTACATAGATAAGACGAAGCTTGTCTATAACTTGACACATGAGAGCACATGTTGCTTTCTGAGTCGTCCAAGGCGATTCGGAAAGTCGCTTCTTGTAACTACCCTCAAAGCTTACTTTGAGGGCAAGAAAGACTTGTTCAAAGGATTAGCCATTGATGCAATGGAGACGGAGTGGATAAGCTATCCTATACTCCATTTCGACCTTAGCTGTAATAAATATTACTGCATAGAGAATATTCACTCTACACTTAATATGCTGATTAGTGATTATGAAAAGGCTTACCATATTGAAAGTACCCCGAACGTATCATATAGTGATCGTTTAAACAAAGTGATAGAAGCAGCAGTAGAGCAAACTGGGCATAAAGCAGTAATTCTTATAGATGAATACGATGCACCTTTGCACGACTCTATGAAAAATGAGAAACTACAGGATGAGATACGTGATATCATGCGAGGTTTCTTCAGCCCGTTGAAGGCTGAGGAAAACAACCTCCAGTTTGTATTTATGACGGGTATCTCCAAGTTTAGCCAATTAAGTATCTTCAGTGAGCTGAACAATATCACCAACATCAGCATGGAGGATGAGTACAGTAGCATCTGCGGCATCAGCAAAGAAGAACTCCTTGATTATTTCCATGACGACATCGAAGACTTGGCAACGGCTCGGAATATGACTTTCGACGAAGCTGTCGCCCAACTCAAATTCCATTACGATGGTTATCACTTCAGTGGAAATGGAGCAGATATATTCAATCCTTATAGCTTGCTCAATACGTTCAGGGTCAATAAGTTTAATAGTTATTGGTTCTCTACGGGTACACCGACATTTCTGATAGAATTGTTGAAGGAAAAGAATATAGACATGCTCCAGATGGAGGATATATGGACTAACTCCGATCGCTTCGACACACCTACGAAAAAGATAACAGACCCGATACCTGTGTTATACCAAAGTGGTTATCTTACTATCAAGGATTACATAGAGATGGCAGATACTTACAAGCTTGCTTTTCCTAACGAGGAGGTGCGCAAGGGTTTCTCCAACAGCCTCTTCCGTTACTATGCTCCTGATGGGATGGATGACCGCGATGCCATCTATATGGCTTGGGCAAAGAACTTTATTCTGAGCGATGAGGACAATATGGAGGCATTCCTCCCTCATCTCCAGACTTTCTACAAGAAGTTCCCATACACTCTGATTAACAACAATGAGCGTCATTACCAAGCTGTGCTCTACACCATATTGCTAATTTTGGGCTGTGACGTTACCCCAGAGGTGCCTACATCTGATGGCAGAATCGACATGGTGCTGAAAACCAAGCGCAGCATCTATGTAATGGAACTGAAATACAAGAAGGATGCAGAGGTAGCGATGGAGCAAATCGACTGCAAGGACTATCTCGCTGCCTTCGTCGATGACAGCAGAAAGAAATACAAGGTGGGCATCAACTTCTCGGAAGACCGTCGAAGTATCGACGACTGGAAAGTGGAGGCATTGGCATAACACTGCTTGTGATGAATGGCTTAAACATCTTCTTATTACTATTTAAGAGGAGGTAAATATGGATAGATATCAAATTATACGTATAATCCATGACTATATGTCTAAGAAGCCTGTGTTAAAGGCATGGATCTTTGGGTCTTTTGCTCGTGGTGAAGAAAAGGATCAGAGCGATATAGATATTCTCTTTGTCCCCGATTTTGAGCATGGTTCGTTTACTTTGCTTACTCATGGAGGAATGTATGAGGATTTAAAGCAACTGCTAGGTCGTGAAGTTGACTTGGTAGTTGATGGCTCTTTGCGTCCGTATGCTCAGGAGAGTGTGGAACGAGATAAAATCTTGGTATATGAGAGAGCTAGTTAGGGAATTCAATGCAAGTCACCCGGAGATTCCTTGGAAACAGGTGGAAGGTATGCGCCATGTTTTGGTGCA
>CAMBBY010000383.1 GCA_945863825.1 uncultured Prevotella sp.
ACACAAGGAGTATCGTCGGCAGCGTCAGATGTGTATAAGAGACAGATCTGGCAGAGACATATAAACTCGAAAAGGATAAGGTAAGATATGTGGATTGTCTGAAAGAAGGATTCAAGAATTCACCTTCTTTTCCTTTCTTCTTTCCACGCCTGGTAGAACATTACATGGAAAAAAATGAACTGGATTCGGCAATGAATGTGGTGAACCAAGCTTTACTGGTGGATTCTGTGAATACCACTTATCTCCTGACCAAGAGTTCCATCTTGCTGAATCAGGGAAAGAATGAGGAATGTTTTGATATCTGTAAGTCTCTGATAGCGAAAAATGATTCCTTATCCGAAGCTCATCTCAATGCCGGTCTCTCATGTTTCAACCGCGCCATTATGCTGGATAAAAATTCGCAGAAATTGAGAAAGAAACATGATGAAATAAATGTGCTCTACAAACAGGCACTTCCATATCTGGAAAAATATAGAAAGCTCGAACCGAATGAAGTTGGGAAGTGGTCCCTCCCATTATATACGATTTATCTCAATCTGAATATGGGTAAAGAGTTTGATGAGATAGACAAAGTGATGAATAATAACAGAAATAAAAAGTAAATATGTTACAAGATATATTGAATCGTTTGGGTATAGAACTGAACGGCATGCAGGAAGCTACTATGCATGCAATGCTTCATAGCAATAAGGACATCGTGGTTCTTTCGCCTACAGGTAGCGGTAAAACGCTGGCTTATCTTCTGCCGCAGGTTCTGCTCATTGATCCGTCGGTAGATGCACCACAGGCGCTTGTGATTACTCCTGGTCGTGAACTTGCATTGCAGTCGGCCAATGTACTGGGAACTATGCATACTCCTGTAAAGGCAATGGCTTGTTATGGTGGACGACCTACGATGGATGAACATCGTTTGCTCAGAAAGGTGATGCCTCAGGTTATCTTTGGTACTCCAGGACGTCTGAATGATCATATCGATAAGGGTAATTTCGAAATAGAGAATATCAAGTACCTCATCATCGATGAGTTTGATAAGTGTCTGGAAATGGGCTTTCAGAACGAAATGAGCAAACTGATAGAGAGTCTGCCAAATCTGGAACGCCATATCCTGCTTTCTGCTACCGAGGCAGAGCAGATTCCTAATTTCGTTCACATGAATCGTGCTGAAACGATTGACTATCGCATTGAGGAGGAACAGGTTTCAGACCGTGTTTGCATCTATCAGGTGGATAGTCCACAGAAAGACAAATTGGAGACACTCGCCCAGCTTCTGTTGAGTTTTGGTGATGAGAGTACCATTGTGTTCCTCAACTACCGTGACAGTGTGGAGCGTACCAGCGATTTCTTGCGTGAAAAAGGTTTCTCACTTTCCTCATTCCATGGTGGATTGGACCAGAAAGCGCGTGAAGCTGCACTCTATAAGTTCAGCAATGGTAGTGTGAATATCTTAGTAAGTACTGATTTAGCATCAAGAGGTATTGATATTCCTGACATCAACAATATTGTGCATTATCATATCCCGGAATGTGAGGATAGTTATATTCACAGAGTAGGTCGTACGGCGCGCTGGGAATCTCAGGGTAAGGCTTTCTTTATCATCGGACCTACTGAACACATTCCAGATTATGTGGATGCAGAGATACAGACTTACGAAATCCCGCTGACTCATTCTGTACCAGCCAAACCACGTATGGCTACTATATATATAGGTAAGGGAAAGAAGGATAAGGTAAGCAAGGGTGACATCGTAGGTTATCTCTGCAAAATAGGCCAGCTCAATTCTTCCGAGATCGGCAAGATCGATGTGAAGGACAGATATGCCTATGTGGCCGTATCGCGTACAAAATTGAAGCAGGTGCTCAAACTGACTGCCGGACAAAAAATCAAAGGTATCAGAACTGTTGTGGAAGAGGTTGTATAATCTTATTTCCTTCGCCCTGATATTCGCATATTGTTCTTATTGATTCTCGGTCATCTCAATTGCTGATAATATGTATCAGTAATTCTATTTTCTGCATAAAAATACGTAGAATAGGCAGAAAAGGCTGACAATCCGTAAGATTTTTGCCCATTTTGCTAAAAATGTGCAGAAAAGTTTGGTGGTTTCAAATAAAAATTGTAATTTCGCCGACGTGTTTTAAAAACACATAAGGAATAATCCAATAAAAACTTAAATAATATACAGATGAAGAAGTACAATTTTAATGCAGGTCCTTCAATGCTTCCACGCGAAGTGATTGAAAACACAGCTAAGCAGATTTTGGATTTCAACGGTTCAGGTCTTTCATTGATGGAAATCAGCCATCGCGCTAAGGATTTCCAGCCAGTAGTTGATGAGGCAGTCTCCTTGTTCAAGGAGTTGCTTGATATTCCTGAGGGTTACTCCGTTATCTTCCTTGGTGGTGGTGCGTCATTGCAGTTCATGCAGATTCCTGCCAACTTCCTCATCAAGAAGGCTGCCTATGTCAATTCTGGTACTTGGGCCAAGAAGGCGATGAAAGAGGCAAAGCATTTTGGTGAGGTCGTGGAGATCGCATCCTCGTCCGACGCCAACTATACTTTCTATCCTCAGTTTGAAGGTCTCGAGCCAGCTGATGCAGACTATCTGCACATCACTTCCAACAATACCATCTATGGTACTGAGTTGCGTCGTGATCCAGATGTTAAGGTGCCTTTGATTGCTGATATGAGTTCTGATATCATGAGCCGTCCTGTGGACGTTTCTAAATATACAGCTATCTACGCTGGTGCACAGAAGAATCTTTCTATGGCTGGTGTAACTGTAGTAGTCGTGAAGGATGAACTCTTGGGCAAGGCTCCACGTGAGTTGCCTACAATGATTGATTATCGTACTCATGTAGAGAAGGGTAGTATGTTTAATACTCCTCCTGTAGTGCCTATCTATTCTCTGATGGAGAATCTCCGTTG
>CAMBBY010000384.1 GCA_945863825.1 uncultured Prevotella sp.
CCTTTTAACTCTATGTTTTCCACTTCGGAACTCATAGACTTCGGAGCCATAAAACAATGAGTTGTTTTTGTTAACATTGAAATTTTTCGATGAAAACCTTTGCATATATGCATTTTTCTTCGTAACTTCGCAGCGGAATATAAAAAAAGAAAAGCTATGGAAGAGATTAGAAAATATCCGGTGGGCATACAAACCTTCTCTGAGATACGAGAAGAAAACTATGTGTATGTGGATAAAACTAAGTATATTGTGGATTTCATAAGAAATGGATCCAAATATCTGTTTCTGAGTCGCCCAAGACGATTCGGAAAGTCTCTTTTTGTCTCTACGCTTCAGGCTTATTTTGAAGGAAGAAAGAATCTGTTTGATGGGCTTGCCCTTGGGGATTATGAGAAGGAATGGGTAAAGTATCCGGTTTTTCATTTTGATATGAGTACGGCAAAGCACATGAATCCTGCTGACTTAATCAATGAATTGGAAGGTAAGCTAAGCCAGTTGGAACAAATCTATGGTACGGAAGATTGGGCTATTAAGGCTAATCAGCGTTTGGAATGTCTGGTAAAACGTGCTTATAAGCAGACGGGGCAGAAGGTAGTCATTCTCATTGATGAGTATGATGCTCCATTGCTGGATGTCGTGCATGAGAAGGAAAATCTGGTAGAACTCCGTTTGATCATGAAGAACTTCTATAGTCCTATTAAATACTTGGACCCTTGGTTGCGTTTCGTCTTTATTACTGGTATTACCAAGTTCTCTCAATTAAGTATCTTTAGTGAAATCAACAACCTGGATAATATCAGCATGTTCGACCAGTATTCTGCTATCTGCGGTATTAGTAAGACGGAACTTCTGAATGATATGAAGCCAGATGTGGAGTTGTTGGCAAAGCATTTAGGCAGAACCTTGGAAGAAACAATAGGTGAACTTACGTCATATTATGATGGCTATCATTTCAGTGATCATTCAGAAGATATATTCAATCCTTTTAGTCTTGTGAAGGCCTTGAAGAACAAAAAGGTTTCGGCTTATTGGTTCAGTTCCGGTACGCCAAGTTATCTCATCAAGACTTTGCAGAAGTATCATGTGGGAGTGATGGATATTGAGCAGAAAAGTGTAGGGGTTGATGACTTTGATGTTTCGCCAGAGCAGATGACTTCAGCGCTTCCTTTGCTCTACCAGAGTGGTTATCTTACCATCAAGAAGTATAATCCGCTGTTGCAATGCTATCAGCTGGGTTATCCTAACAGGGAAGTGCGCATAGGAATGGAAATTATGATAGCCAAAAGCGAACGATTGGGGATTGGAAGATTGAAGAAACATAAAAAATAGAAGATTTTGAAGGAAAGCCTCGGCTACTTTGATGTAGTCGGGGCTTTTTGAAACCTACATCATTTTTATATAATAAACTGGGGAACAAATATTATGTGAGAAATGATGTAAAACGTTTGGCGGTTTGAGAAATTTTCGGTAATTTTGCACCGAGATCATTTTAATTAACTGAACCCACTTAAAACAGACCTTACTTTTTAAAGTGGGCTCAGTAAATGACAAAGGTGACTCTTTAAACTTAAAGGTTATATTAATATGGTTGTTAAGAGATTTTTTATAAGTATATCCATGTTGTTCTTGGGTGCGCTTCTGTTGCAAGCTAAGAATGAGGTTATAGATCATGGGCAATTTTTGTGCTCATATTATTATTGTTATTCGAAAGATACGATAAAGAATGATGAGAAAGAAGAAGATTTACTCTTTCTTTCTATAGGGAAGAATGTCTCTAAATGTTACAGCTATTATACGTATCAGTCGGATTCTTTAAAATCTACAGCGGATGGCAAAGCAAAGTTTCGTGCATTGTTTAAAGAAGCGTTAAAGCGAGAAGGGTATATGACTAATTCTTTTCCACATCGCAGAATGACGGCGTGCGTCTATAAGAATTATCCCCAGAATATGATGACGGTAACGGATGATCTGATGTCTCAGTATTATGAATATAGTGATAGCCTGGGTGTACAGAATTGGGTTGTAGAAGGTGATAGCATTAAAAACATATTAGGCTATAACTGCCAGAAGGCAACCTGCAGATTCCGTGGTCGCTCTTGGACGGCATGGTTTGCCTTGGATGTTCCTATGAGTGATGGCCCTTGGAAATTTTGTGGTCTTCCAGGTTTGATTATGGAAGTGTATGACAAGGGGAGACAGCAATATTTTTGCATCAAGGGATTGCAGAAGGATGCTGGCACGCCTATCGTTTATGATGTTTTCAATAGAAAACGGATAAAGACAGACCGGAAAGCTTTTCTGAAGTCTGAATATAATTATTTTCATAATTCAAATAGCATAAATGAGGCTACGTCAGGTATATCCTTAGGTCTGTCAGACGAAAAACGTAACTATGACTTGATAGAAAGAGAATAGAATCAAAGAGTATCTTTATTTTAAACAAGGAAAAGTTATGGAGAAAATGAAAAGTTTGGTGGCATTAACAATCTTAGCCTATATGGGGATAGAATGTTGTTATGCCCAGAAAAAAATAGATGAAGCTTATCTGAAATGTCAATATGATTATACTTATGTAGTGGATACTTTGTCTGGAAAAACAGCCAAGGATTGGTTGGTGCTGCAGATAGGTAAAAATATGTCCAAATGCTATAGTTATTATAGTATGCAGGTAGATTCTATTTTTGCTTCTCCTGATAGAGATGTAATACTGCGGCAGCAAATAAATGCTGCGATAGGTGGTAAGACCGAGTGGCCTCATAAAAGGATGAAAGCCTATGTGTACAAAAACTATCCGCAAGGAAAGATGACTGTAACAGATGGCTTACTGATGCAAGATTATATTTATGAAGATACTTTATATGCTCAGAATTGGGTAATACAAGATTCTTCTAAATTAATCTTGGGACATGAATGCCAAAAGGCAG
>CAMBBY010000385.1 GCA_945863825.1 uncultured Prevotella sp.
CGCTGCTTAAGAGTCATTCGCTAAGCAGCGCCTCATCTTACCGTTATTTCTTTTTATTAAAGGAGTTCTGCGTGACCCTTAACCTCCTCCAACACTGTCTTAGCAATTGTTGAAGAAAGAGGTGCGTGATGATCGTACTCCATAGAACTTGTTGCACGACCAGAAGTGATAGTACGCAAAGCTGTTACATAACCGAACATTTCAGCCAATGGGACCATTGCCTTTACAATGCGAGCACCGCTACGACCTTCTTCCATACCCTGAACGAGACCACGGCGCTTGTTCAAGTCACCGATTACGTCACCCATGTTCTCTTCTGGAGTAACAACCTCTACCTTCATGATAGGCTCCATCAAAACTGGACCTGCCTTAGGGCAAAGAACCTTGAATGCCTGATGTGCTACCAACTCGAATGACAACTGGTCAGAGTCAACTGGGTGGAAGCTACCATCGGTCAAAGTTACCTTCAAACCTGTCATTGGGAAGCCACCGAGTACACCATTTGACAAGCAATCAGCGAAGCCCTTCTGTACAGATGGGATGAATTCCTTAGGAACGTTACCACCCTTAACTTCGTTGATGAACTGCAAGTCGCCTTCCTTGTAATCCTCATCCTTAGGACCGATGGTTACATCGATACAAGCGAACTTACCACGACCACCAGACTGCTTCTTGTAAGTCTCACGGCTCTGAGCTGTCTTAGTAATAGCCTCCTTGTAGTTAACCTGAGGCTTACCCTGGTTACATTCAACCTTGAACTCACGCTTCAAACGGTCGATGATGATATCCAAGTGGAGCTCACCCATACCAGAGATGATAGTCTGACCGCTCTGCTCGTCTGTACGAACAGTGAAGGTTGGGTCCTCTTCAGCCAACTTAGCGAGACCATTGTCCATCTTAGCGATGTCAGCCTGGCTCTTTGGCTCAACTGCAATAGAGATCACAGTATCAGGGAATGTCATAGACTCCAATACGATTGGGTGATCCTCATCACAGAGTGTATCACCAGTACGGATATCCTTGAAACCTACACCTGCACCGATATCACCTGCGTCGATAGACTCCATAGGGATTTCCTGCTTAGAGTTCATCTGGAACAGACGGCTGATACGCTCGCGCTTGCCAGAACGTGGATTGTAAACATAAGAACCTGCAACAACCTTACCAGAGTAAACACGGAAGAATACCAAGCGACCCATGAATGGGTCAGTAGCAATCTTAAATGCGAGAGCAGATGTTGGCTCATCCTCAGATGGCTTACGCTCCTCTTCCTCCTCTGTATCAGGGTTAGTACCGATGATATTTGGAGTATCCATTGGTGAAGGCAAGAATGCACAAACATAGTCAAGCAATGGCTGAACACCCTTGTTCTTATAAGAAGAACCGAGCAACATTGGGCAGCACTCCATAGCACAGCAACCCTTACGGATAGCAGCGAGGATTTTCTCCTCAGGAATATCCTGACCATCGAGATAGAGCTCCATCACTTCGTCATCGAAGTTAGCAGCACCCTCAAGAAGCTTATCACGCCACTCAGCAGCCTCATCAGCCAAGTCAGCAGGGATTTCCTCTACGTCATACTCAGCACCCATAGTCTCATCGTGCCAAAGGATAGCCTTCATCTTAATCAGGTCAACTACACCCTTGAAGTTTTCCTCAGCACCAATAGGAATCTGAATAGCAATTGGATTAGCACCCAAGATATCCTTCATCTGCTGAACTGTCTCGAAGAAGTTAGCACCAGAACGGTCCATCTTGTTTACATAACCGATACGAGGTACATTGTACTTATCAGCCTGGCGCCATACAGTCTCTGACTGAGGCTGAACACCGTCAGCAGCAGAATATGTAGCAACAGCACCATCAAGTACACGGAGAGAACGCTCAACCTCAGCAGTGAAGTCAACGTGTCCCGGAGTATCAATCAAGTTAATCTTATAAGACTTACCAAGATAGTTCCAGTTACAAGTAGTAGCTGCAGAAGTGATAGTAATACCACGCTCCTGCTCCTGGACCATCCAGTCCATAGTTGCAGCACCATCGTGTACCTCACCGATCTTATGAGTCTTACCTGTATAGAACAAGATACGCTCAGATGTTGTTGTCTTACCGGCATCGATGTGCGCCATGATACCGATGTTACGTGTCAAATGTAAATCGCGATTTGCCATTTTCTTTTATACCTATTAATTAAATTAGAATCTGAAGTGAGCAAATGCACGGTTAGCCTCAGCCATACGATGCATATCCTCCTTACGCTTAAATGCACCACCCTGGTTGTTGTAAGCATCCATAATCTCAGCAGCCAACTTATCTGCCATAGTCTTACCACCACGCTTACGAGCGAATATAATAAGATTCTTCATAGAGATACTTTCCTTACGATCAGGACGAATTTCAGTAGGAACCTGGAATGTAGCACCACCGATACGACGACTCTTAACCTCTACCTGAGGAGTGATGTTATCGAGTGCCTGCTTCCAAATCTCAAGTGCAGACTTCTCCTCGTTAGCCATCTTAGCCTTAACGGTATCCAATGCATTATAGAAAATTTCATATGATGTATTCTTCTTACCATCATACATCAAGTGATTAACGAACTTTGAGACCTTCTGGTCGTTGAAGACTGGATCTGGGAGGATCACACGCTTCTTTGGTTTTGCTTTTCTCATTTTTAATTGAACAATTTTAAATTCTGCGGAGGCTGTTTACTGTTCTTCAACGTTCGCACCCGAACATTTACTCAACCTATTTACTTCTCCAGCAAAACGTTTTGAATAAAAATAATGTTTTTACCTAAACTCCCAACCTTCTCCGATCGTGAGTTTTCGGTTTTGTCTAAATTTTAAGAATTACTTCTTAGCCTTTGGACGCTTAGCACCGTACTTAGAACGACGCTGTGTGCGGTTTGCTACACCTGCTG
>CAMBBY010000386.1 GCA_945863825.1 uncultured Prevotella sp.
GATTCGCCTTAGTCTCGTGGGCTCGGAGATGTGTATAAGAGACAGGTAGTAACCATCCTCTCCATCTTCCTGGGTGTGGGAGCGGGTATTTGCTTCGGTTTCAACGATTTGAAAATCAATATCGTGGGCATTCTGCTGCTCGTATGGGCGAATATGTACGACAGTTGTGATGGACAGCTGGCGCGACTCACCAATCAGAAAAGTGCGCTGGGACGTATCCTCGACGGTGCTGCCGGCGACCTGTGGTTCATCTCCATCTATGTCTGCATCTGCATCCGTCTGATGCCAGAGTGGGGCTTCTGGATATGGGGACTGGCTGTCGTGAGCGGTCTGCTCTGCCACTCCCGCCAGTGCCGACTGGCCGACTACTATCGCCAGATACACCTCTTCTTTCTGAAGGGCAAGGAGGGGAGCGAGATGGATGATGCCATCAAGCAGGTGGCTATCTACAAGCAGATGAAGTGGAAAAGGGAGCCGCTGCAGAAGTTCTTCCAGTTTTTCTACAAGAACTATACGCTGGCACAGGAGAAGGAGACGCCATGGTTTCAGAAACTCAAGAAAACCATTCGCCACAAGTATCCTAACCAGTTGCCGGATGAGCTGCGTGCCGACTTCCGCAAGGGCAGTCTGCCGCTGATGAAGTATGCCAACTTCCTGACTTTCAACTGGCGCAGCTTTACGCTCTTTGCGAGCATCCTGGTGGGTATGCCTTGGATATACTTCTGTGTGGAGATTGTGGTCTTCACAGCCGTATATTTCTATATGCATTATCGCCACGAAAAGCTCTGTTGTGAGATTTTAGTTAAAATAGCTTCTTATGAATAATCGGTTCAGAAATATCTTCATGGCCTTCGGTATCATCGCCATCGTCATCATGCTCTGTACGATGGATATGGACTATACCGACATCTGGCGCTATCTGAAGCAGGCGGGCATCTACTTTCCGCTGATACTCGCCCTGTGGCTGGTGGTGTATATGGTGAACACGCTCTCTTGGTATCTCATCATCAATGACGAGGGCAAGGTGAAGGGGCTTTCCTTCTGGCGTGTGTACAAACTGACCGTGAGCGGATTTGCACTCAACTATACTACGCCCTGCGGACTGATGGGCGGCGAGCCTTACCGCATCATGGAGCTGAAGCCTTATACGGGGGTGAGCAAGGCCACCTCGTCGGTTATCCTCTATGTGATGATGCACATCTTCTCGCATTTCTGGTTCTGGTTCTTGTCGATATTCCTCTTCGTGGCAATGTATCCGGTAGGCGTTCCGATGGGCATCATGCTGGTGCTGATAGGCGCATTCTGTCTGCTGGGCATCTACTTCTTCTCTCGCGGTTATCGCACGGGCATGGCTCAGAAGGGCATCCGAATCCTTACGCATATCCCGCTGGTGAAGAAATGGGCGAGAGGCTTTGCGGAATCTAAGAAGGAAACGCTGGAGCAGATAGACGACCAGATAGCGATGCTCCACGGTCAGCACAAGCGCACGTTCTATCTCTCGTTGTTTTCCGAGGTGGCAGCACGCGTGCTTCAGAGTGTGGAAATCTATCTCATCCTGAAGGCTTTCGCTGCGGATGTGAGCATTCTCGACAGTATTCTGATATTGGCATTCTCTTCGCTCTTCAGCAATCTCATCTTCTTCTCTCCGATGCAGTTGGGAGCGCGAGAGGGTGGTCTGGCTCTGGCGGTGGACGGTCTGCATCTTACGGGTGCATTAGGCGTCTATACGGGTCTGATAACCCGCCTGCGAGAGTTGTTCTGGATAGCTGTCGGCATCCTGCTTATCAAGATAGGAAATAAGGATTTGAAACGGAAAAATGATGAATAAGAAACTGGATGTAAAGGGAATTATTTTCGACTATGGCGGTACGCTCGATACCAGGGGCGACCACTGGTCGGAGGTGTTGTGGAAAGGCTACGAGCACTTCGGTATCGGCGTGAATGCTGATGAGGAGGTGGAGCCGGGTGTATCCATCGGCAAGTCTTCTTTCCGCGATGCTTACGTGTATGGTGAGCGTGTGCTGGCAGTGCATCCACTGGTGAAGGCTGAGGACCACTTCGAGGATATCCTCCGCTTGAAGATACATTTCCAGTTGTCTTTCCTCGCTGGTGCGCCTTTGTTGGAAACCGGTAAGGATGATGCCCTGAAGCAGCAGGCTCTTGCTGAAAGGCTTGAGTTGAGTGAGTCGGAGATAGCAGAAATCTCTGCATCGCTGGCAGCCTATATCAATAGTGAGACCCAGCAGCTTTTGGCTGAAAACAAACAGGTGCTGGAGCATCTGAAGCAGGCGGGTTATCCGATGGTTCTTGTGTCCAATTTCTATGGCAATATCAATCAGGTGTTGAAGGATGCGGGTATCGACGGTTATTTCAGTCGCGTCATAGAGTCGGCGGTAGTGGGTGTTCGCAAGCCAAATCCTGCTATCTTCGCCCTGGGTGTCTGTGCTTTGGATTTGCCGGCTTCGCAGGTGCTGGTAGTGGGAGATACCTTCAGCAAGGATATCCTTCCGGCACGTCAGCTGGGTTGCCATACATTGTGGATCAAGGGATTGCAATGGGAAAAGAAAGAATACGACGAGAGTGTGCCTGACGGGATTCTGACGAAACTCTCTGATATGGAGGCTTATCTGCTGTAATACATTGCTTGAGGGGCTTCTGACGGCTCTCCCTCTCTTGAGTTTAGTAGGTTCCTTCTCTCTCTCTTGTGTTCAGTTGGTTCCTTCTCCCTCTCTTGGGTTCGGTAGGTTCCTTCTCCCTTTCTTGGGTTCAGTAGGTTCCTTCTCTCTCTCTTGTGTTCAGTTGGTTCCTTCTCCCTCTCTTGGGTTCGGTAGGTTCCTTCTCCCTTTCTTGGGTTCAGTAGGTTCCTTCTCTCTCTCTTGTGTTCAGTTGGTTCCTTCTCCCTCTCTTGGG
>CAMBBY010000387.1 GCA_945863825.1 uncultured Prevotella sp.
GCTCGGAGATGTGTATAAGAGACAGGCAAGAGGAGGCTTGGAACTATGGACTGAGCACGGCTTTCTATATCCCTATGTTTGGTAAGACGTTGAAACTGAACGCCGAGTATTACTATACCGACTTCAGAAATCAAGCGGTAGTGGATTATGATGCCAACAAGGGGCTTATCTCCATCTACAATTTGATGGGCAAGTCTTATTCCCACACCTTTCAGATAGATGCCTCTTATCCATTGCTGAAAGGCTTAGAGATAACAGCGGCTTATCGTCTGAACGATGTGAAGTGTACATACGATTATGGCAAAACCTTGAAAGAGAAGCCTTTGACCAGTAAATATAAGGCGCTTTTCACGGCTTCCTATAAGACCCCACTTGGACTTTGGCAATTTGATGCCACCGTGCAGTTGAATGGTGGAGGCAGAAATCCTGAGCCTTACCAGTTGGCAGATGGAAGCCAGTCATGGTCTCCTCGTTTCCATAGCTTCGAGCAAGTGAGTGCACAGGTTACGAGATGGTTCCGCCATTGGAGTATCTATGTGGGAGGCGAGAATCTGACTGGTTTTAAGCAGAAAACTCCTATCTATGGTGCCAGCAACCCATGGGGAAGCGATTTCGAGCCAACCTTGATTTGGGGACCTGTAGAGGGACGGATGTTCTACGCAGGCGTGAGAGTACACTTTTAAGTGGAAATATTTAATGTTGAATTATTTAAGCAAATAGAAAAGTTATGAAGAAGATTTTAGTAATGTTCACAATGATGATGGTGGCAATGGTAACCTTTGCCAAGGACATCAAGACCGTAGTGTTCACCACAACCCCACAGATGCACTGTGCGGCTTGTGAGAATAAAATCAAGAGCAACCTTCGCTTTGAGAAGGGTATCAAGAGCATTGAGACTTCTGTGCCAAACCAGACAGTCACAGTACAGTATAATGCCGACAAGACAACCCCAGAGAAGCTCCAGAAAGGTTTTGAGAAGTTTGGCTATAAGGCTCGCATCCTGAAAGATGGCGAGAAGGTCAAGAAGAACACCGAGGAGAAGTGTGACTTGATGTAATTCTATATGCTGATGTGAAAGAAAAATGATTATCATAAAATGATAATGAAATAAGAATTTTTATCTTTTGCAGACTACTTATCGTCTTGATAATGAAAATCCCGGTAAGAGAATAGCTTCAAGCTATCTCCTGCCGGGATTTATTATTTTATGAAACTACATATCCTCCATTGACAACCCTTGGTATCCGATAGTGAATTTCTTGAATTTTCCTGTTGTCTGGAAGAAATGCTCGGCTTTATCTTTTAAAATGCCGAGATTTATATCCTTGGCTTGGCGTTTCACCTCATAGAAAATGACTTTCTGTTCCAGTTCATCAGCAGCGATAATATCAATTTCATTCTCTCCCTTTCGGTCCCACCAAGAAGCGATTTGGGTATATTCTTCGCTTTCTATCATTTTTGCAATGAAATATCTTTCCAGAACCTTGCCTGTGTATGTGGGGTAGTTCTTATCAATAACCATCTTAAGTTTTTTATTGGCGCCAACCTCTATCATGTATCCATATTTGTAGATGTAGCGAAACCAGACGCGAAGGAAGTTGTCTTCTATCTGATAGCGAATGTTGCGATTGGTCTTTTGAAACATCGGTGTATAAC
Organism: uncultured Prevotella sp.; assembly: GCA_945863825.1. Taxonomy (GTDB): domain Bacteria; phylum Bacteroidota; class Bacteroidia; order Bacteroidales; family Bacteroidaceae; genus Prevotella. Next base: position 1,657 of record CAMBBY010000387.1, read on the forward strand.
GAGAAATCAAGCAATAGTCATTCTCCAGTTTAGTGAGATAGCCTGAGAGTTCTATTTTCATAATGCTTTCTATTTCACCACGAGTTGTGTAGCCAGAAGCAATAAGTTGCAATATCTCGAAATAACGGGCATAGTCTTTACCAAATTCTTCTATCAGCATATTTTTTCCTTCGTATATGAAATAAGAATTCTTTGCAACAAACTTCTCTGTCATTTTTTCCTTTGTCGTGGCTCCAGCATCCATCATCATTTCTACATATTCTGCAACTCCGACTGTATAACTGTAGAGAGCCAGTAGGTCATCGTTGGTGTAGGCAGAATTATATGTTGAGAGAATTTCCTTGATAGCAGAAGGAGGAAATGGAGTGACTTTTATTTCTCCAGTCTGCCTACCATAAAGTGGTTGCTTGTTGTTTTTAAAGATGATGTTCATAAGTGAATAAACAGAACCGCAAACCACGAGATTAATATGAGCTTCCTGTTTGTTAAGATCCCATATCTTTTGCATATCTGAAAATATAGATGGATTAACCCGTTTGAAATCTTGAAATTCATCAATGATGAGAGTGATAGGGCGAATCTTGGATAGTTGAAGCAGATATTTAAAGATATCTGCAAAGCGTGTTACTTCTCCGAGAATAGGAAGCTGAAGTTTGCTTGTCATCTCTTCGATAAAATCTCTGCAGAGTTCAGCTTCTGATTTTCTTGCAACAAAGAAATACAGCATATCTTGAACATTCTCGTATGCTTTTATCAATAAGGATGTTTTTCCGCTACGTCGGCGTCCTGTTACGATTGTGAAACGAGCCGTTTGCAAAGATAGATTTCTTATCTCTTGCAATTCTTTTATTTCGTTTTGTCTTCCAAAGAACTTCATATTTCTATAATTTTATAGTTTCTTTTAATTTATGTTATTTTCGAAACCGCCGTTTCCGAAATGACGGTTTCGAATGCAAAGTTAATAAAAATGCTTGAATATCAGCCTATTTGTTTGCTAATTTAAGTTTTTTTGTTTGTATGAATGTTTTCGATGTTTTCGAAATAGCGGTTCCGAATATAGTATCTCTACAGCTAAGTATGTAATCAACAGTGATTAGCAATAGTTTCTAAAGACCAGATTGAGTGATAATCCGATAAGAAAGATTCAAGCCGGCTTTATGTCCTTCTTTAAATTAAATCCTTATACGAGTTACAAATTTTTGAGTTTTCTTTGTAACTCCCAAATTTTATTGCATAAAAACAGGGAT
>CAMBBY010000388.1 GCA_945863825.1 uncultured Prevotella sp.
CACAAGGAGTATCGTCGGCAGCGTCAGATGTGTATAAGAGACAGCATTAGCATCGTTCAACTTAGCATTGAGTGCATCAAGCTCTGACTGATGGAGAGCATTGATAGCATCTACGTCTGGAGTCTTCTTCCAAGTTGACTTGCCAAGATTGAACTGCAAACCTACCTCTGCATAGAGGTTGTTGTCATGAGAATCCCAACCGCGGCGTCCGCGCTCGACACCACCATCGATATCGTGCTCGATACGGTTCCAACCAGCCTCAAGATAGACGTTGAGACGCTGAGCAACCTTCCAAGAAGACTGAACACCAGCACTGAGGTCCATTGAATACAAGTTGTGTGTCATTGTACGGCCAATACCACCACCGATGAAAGGAATCACATTCCAAACACGGTTCTCATTGTAACCATAAAGTAAATTGCTGACGTTGAACATGACATGCTCATTCAAAAGCCAATACTTATTAAACTTACCCTGCTCGCCTGTTGCCATATCATACACCTGCTTACCCCAGATACCCTGCAACTTGGTACGCAAACCGATACCAGGAGTAAACCACTTACCGACAGCTACAGAAACACCAGGATTAGAACGGAACTTCTTGAAAGGACTTGTTGAGAAATTCTGACCATGCTCCTCGTTTGAATACCAAGCATTCCAATCAATACCAGCCTGAACAAACCAATTGCTCCAGAAAGAGTTTGTAGAAACACTATACTTTTCTGTAGGAGTTGCATCCTGAGCAAATCCACTCAATGAAAGACCAGCAAATGCCAGTACAGCTATTAACTTTTTCATAACTTTAATATTTAACAATCAATATATAATTCATTAAAACGAAATCACCTTTTATATTTTGGGGCAAAATTACTACTTATTTTTTTATTTTTCCCTTTTTTCATAAAAAAAATGCACTTTTTTTTTAAAAAAGTTGTCTTTTTTCCATTTTTACCCCCATTTTAACCTAAAAGATGCTCAATTTCCTGCTGTTTGAGAATACAAAGCACATTTTTACCATCGGGAGTATAGTTGACGTTGCTACACGCAAACAGGTCATTGACAAGGGTTTCCATCTCTTCATTGCTCAATACCTGTCCTTGCGGAATGGCAGCATTCCGTGCCAACGTCAGAGCCAACGACTGATGTACCTCATCTAAGGCCTTCACCCCCTTCTCTTTGGCTGAGAAAACCATATCCTGTACCAGATGCAGAGGGTTGACGCCATCAAGTCCGGTAGGAATCGCATTGACGGCATAACTTCCTCCACCCAGATTATCCAGTTCAAATCCCATCTTACTCATCTCCGGCAAAAGCTTTTCCAAGATCACTTCGTCGGAAACCGGGAATTGAAGTACCTCTGGGAAAAGGACTTTCTGGGAATGACTCGTCTGTTGCTGAATCTGCTCAAGATACCGTTCATAAAGCACTCTCACATGTGCCCGATGCTGGTCTATGATCATCAGTCCCGACTTCACCGCAGTCATCACATACTTACCTTTATATTGATAATGTGCTGGTGACTTTTCGGCTAAAATACTTTGGGATGTATTGATTTCCGTTTCGCTTTCCGACTCGAAGATATCAGCTTCTCTTTCCACCGAATCCTGATTATTCAATCCTTCATACAACTGTTCCCACTGTTCATCCACCGGCTTTACCGCAGTTGGTTTCCCGGATGATGGGGAGGACTTGAATGGATTGTAATGCGGATTTAAACTAATCTTCGGGGCAGAAGCAGAAGAAACCACATCCGGATTGTACACCGGAATATCCGGTTTATCTTCCGTATCAAAATCGATGGAAGGAACATCATTGAACATTCCAATGGATTCCTTGACGGCTGCCATCAAGATCTGCCAGATAGCCTGTTCGTTTTCAAACTTGATTTCTGTCTTGGTAGGATGTATGTTGACATCGATGTCATTGGGATTAACATCAAAGTACAGGAAATAAGGCACTTGTTCGCCCTGTGGAACCAATCTGTCGTAGGCTGTCATCACCGCCTTATTGAAATAAGGATGCTTCATATATCGTCCGTTCACGAAGAAGAACTGATGGGCTCCTTTCTTACGTGCAGACTCAGGTTTTCCCACAAAACCGGAAATCTTACACATGGTCGTCTCTACATTGACCGGCAAAAGATCCTGATTGATGCGCTTTCCAAACACGTCGATGATGCGCTGCCTCAGATTACCTGCCTTCAGATTAAACAATTCTGTATTGTTGCTGTGAAGCGTAAAGGCAATCTGCGGATTGACCAGTACGATGCGTTCAAATGCAGTCAGGATATTATTTAATTCTGTAGAATTGGATTTCAAGAATTTGCGGCGTGCAGGAACATTATAGAAAAGATTGTTCACTGAGAAAACACTTCCCACTGAAGAAGAACAAGCTTCCTGTCCCTCGAAGCGCGAACCTGAGATAGACAATTGAGTACCGACTTCCTCTCCTTCCTGACGAGATTTCAGAACGACCTGAGCTACTGCTGCGATAGAGGCCAAAGCCTCACCACGGAATCCATTGGTATGCAGATTGAACAAGTCTTCTGCCTGGCGAATCTTGGAAGTGGCATGGCGCTCAAAGGCCAGTCGGGCATCCGTTTCTGACATACCCTTTCCATCATCAATCACCTGAATACTGGTTCGACCGGCATCCACAACGGCTACATCAATATTTTTAGCACCCGCATCAACAGAGTTTTCTACCAACTCTTTGATCACTGAAGCCGGGCGCTGAATGACTTCTCCCGCTGCTATTTGATTGGCGACAGAATCGGGCAATAATTGAATGATATCGCTCATCTTTTATAATATTACATTTTTCTAAATCATCGAGATGACTCTGTCTTCACGGGCATCTCGCTCTTTTTACTGGAAAGAACCTGCAAAGGCGCAGCA
>CAMBBY010000389.1 GCA_945863825.1 uncultured Prevotella sp.
TACACAAGGAGTATCGTCGGCAGCGTCAGATGTGTATAAGAGACAGGAGCAGTCATTTGCGTGAAGACCTTCCCGCAGCAGTACCTCTGGAAAGAATCGTTTTAGAGACAGATAGTCCTTATATGGCTCCTGTTCCATATCGTGGTAAGCGTAATGAAAGTGCCTTTGTAGTACAAGTCATGAAGACCTTGGCAACTGCTTATGGTGTCAGTGAAGAAGAGGTTGCAAAGGTGACTAATCAGAACGTAGAACGTGTTTTTGGCGTAAAAACGGGACAATTGTCTTAAAGAAATATAAAAAGAATAGTTATTTATGGTATTTTGCCCGAAAAGCGATAATTTTGCAGTCCGAATTGCGATGCTATGTTTATCATGGTATTGTTAGATTCTGTATTCAATAGCGTCTATGACGGCAGATGAAGGAAAGGTGCTCGAGTGGCTGAAGAGGCACGCCTGGAAAGCGTGTAACCGGCAAAACCGGTTCGGGGGTTCGAATCCCCCTCTTTCCGCTGTATCTTATTTTAAATAATATGAAGAAATATACATTTATTGCGCGTTTCGCAATATTGATATTTATGATAGCTTCTTCTTTACCGATATTGGCACAAGAAGAGTCGATGGGATTCCATCAAGCACTTAAGACTAAGTTTATTGAGGGAAATGCAGGCTTTATGTCGCTTGTTGCCGTAGCTTTAATTATTGGCTTGGCTTTCTGCATAGAGCGAATTGTCTATCTGAGTCTTTCTGAAATTAACGCTAAGCAGTTGATGGCTGATCTTGGTGTGAAAGTAGCTGCGGGGGATATTGAAGGCGCAAAAGAATTGTGTCGTAATACCCGTGGACCTGTTGCCTCTATCTGTTATCAGGGTCTGCTGCGCATCAAGGATACGATGGGTGATATAGAGCGTTCGGTTTCAAGTTATGGCTCTGTGCAGGTTGCTAATTTGGAAAAAGGATGTTCGTGGATTACTCTTTTCATTGCAATGGCTCCTTCTTTAGGCTTTTTAGGTACCGTCATTGGTATGGTTATGGCTTTTGATCAAATTCAGCAAGCTGGAGATATTAGTCCTACGATTGTGGCTTCTGGTATGAAAGTCGCTTTGTTGACAACTATTTTTGGTATCATAGTTGCTCTGATTTTACAGGTCTTCTATAATTATATCTTGTCTAAGATCGAACATATCACCAGCCAGATGGAGGAATCTGCGATTTCTCTGATGGATATTATAGCAAAGTATAAAGATGAAAATTAGTAATATTAAGAAATGGTCAACAGAAAAGTTGTCACAGTCCATATTCTATGTGTTGGTAGGTTTTGCTGTGATTACTTTTTTCCTGTTCTTCTTTGTAGGATATGATATGCCTTTCGAGGAGAACCCGGATTTTAATGCTCCATTTTTTACTAATCTTTTATTGGTTACCATGTGGATATTTTTCCTCTTAGCCTTATGTCTGGCAATATATTCATTTGTCAGGGCAGGTAAAAGAAAGTCCAAGGGTGAGATGAAGATGAATGGTATTCCTGCAGGGAATATTGTTTGGATTACATGGGGAGGAACTTTGGCATTGTTGGTTTTAACGTTCGTCTTGGGTTCCTCAGGAATGATTTTGATTAATGGACAGGCTTTTACTGATTGGTTGTGGCTTAAATTATCAGATATGTTTATATGGTCTTCTGCCACATTGTTATTGTGTGCTATAGGAGCAGTTTTATTTGGTGCTACACGTTATATCAGAAAAGACCGTAAAAGATTTAAAAAGTAATTATGTTTGTTAGACGAAATAAAAGGCAAGTTCCTGGAGTGAACACCGCTTCAACAGCAGATATTTCTTTTATGTTGCTGATATTCTTTCTTGTCACGACTTCAATGGATGTTGAAAAGGGACTTTTTCGTATATAACCTTCTCCTGAACCTCAGAAACAGTTGAAGACTGAAACGATAGTAGATAAGAATACTTTGATGGCTTTGCATGTTACTGCCGATCATCGTTTGCTCTTGAATGATAAGCCTATTGAGGTTTCTCGACTGAAAGGTGAAATCATTCAGTTTGTTAATCGTTTAGGCAATCGCCATCTCATTTCTATTGAGAGCGACAGAGAGGCAGATTATGACTTGTACTTTCAAATGCAAAACCAAATCATGATGGCGTATAATGAACTACGCAATCAATATGCTATGAAGCATTTTGGAAAGGCATTTGATGCCCTGAGCTCCTCACAAAAGGAGAGCGTTAGAAAGAACTGCCAGCAACGCGTGACGGAGTCTTATGCGAATGCTTCAGTTGGTTCTGATAAGCGAGTCGATGCAATGGCAGAAGAGCAAAAGCATTCTGAAGAGAAAGGAGGCAAGCAATGAGTATGGGTTTTAAAAGACGTTCTCATGAAGTTCCTGGCTTGAATACGTCTTCATTGCCGGATTTGATTTTTACCGTGCTTTTTTTCTTCATGATAGTTACTCACATGAGGCATGAAACGGTTAAGGTAAAGTTTCAGGTACCACAGGGAAAGGAACTGACAAGATTAACCAAGAAGTCTGCTGTTACTTATCTTTATATAGGAAGGCCTATTTCTGCTGCTACTCAGCCTCAGAATGATTCTGCTTGTGTTCAGATGAATGATAAGTTAATAACTCCTTCTGAAATCTCTGATTATATAAGTGCAGAGAAAAAGCGAATGAGTCCTGAAGACTTGCAGGCAATGGTCGTTTCAATCAAAGCGGATAAGTATTCTAAAATGGGAGTTATTATTGACGTTAAGCAAGCTTTACGCCAATCAAAAGCCCTTAGAATCAATTATTCTGCTGAAGATAATGGAAAATAATTAAAAATTATAATTAAAGTTGCATAAAAAGTTGCGAATATTAAATTTTAGTAGTAAC
>CAMBBY010000390.1 GCA_945863825.1 uncultured Prevotella sp.
GTCGGTGAGGCTCCTTGTCTTCCTTGATGAGCGAGAGCAGCGGCGTGATGATGAGCGTGAGCGGCGTGCGGATTTCATGACTGATGTTCATGAAGAACTTGATCTTTGCCTCGCCCATCTCTTCGGCGTGGATGTGCTGCTGCAGGATGAGCAGGTCTTCCATCTGGTGCTTGCGGTGGCACAGGTAGAGCATGATGGCTGCTATGAGGAGCAGCAGATAGAAGAGCTTTGCCCAGATGCTGGCATACCAGGCTGGGTGAATGGTGATGGTGAATTCTTTCACCGGTGTTTCGTAGCCATTGCAGATGGCCTTGATGCGGTATTTGTATCTGCCTGGAGCCAAGTGAGAGAAGGCAAGTTCGTTCTGTCCTGCTGGCACCGTGCGCCAGGCATCGCCGTTGATGCTGTACACATAGCTTATCTGCTCCACATCATTATAGGTGAGGGTAGAGAGCTGCAGGGTAAAGGTGTTGTCTTCGTGAGAAAGCTGGAAATCACGGGAAAAGGTTGACCAGTTGTCCGTGATGGTATAGCTGCCCGACTTCATGCCCGGAGTCACCATCTTGTTGTTCAAGATGAACCCCGAGATAACTACCTTTGCCTGCCATGGGTGCTGTCTTACTTGATCTGCCTGGAACCAGTTGAGTCCGCCCGAACCGCCCATCAGGATGGTTTTTCCATCCTGTGTGGTGCATACGGAAGCGTCGCTGAACTCGTTGCTCTGCAGTCCGCTTTCGGCATAGAACTTGGTGATTGTTCCGCTCTTGAGAGCCAGTTTGTTGAGTCCCTTGATGGTTCCTAACCATATATTGCCCTGGTAGTCCTCGGTAATGCTTGCCACGCTGTTGTCGGTGAGTCCGTTGGCTGTGGTATACAGTTTTGGCTTGATGCCTTTCCTGAAGTCGAAGCAGAAGGCTCCATCCTCGGTGCCATACCATACGTGGTCTTTGCTATCTACAAACACGCAGTGCGAAAAACTGTTCTTGTTCAGGCAGTTAATGCCCTTGAAGGTGGAAACCCAGCTGTTTCGCTTGCGGTCGAGGCATGCCAGTCCCACTGAGGTGGCAACATATAGGTGGTTTCCATCGTTGGAGAAGCTGAGCTTGATGAGGTAGTTGTTGGGCAGACAATTGATTTTGAGGTTATTATCTGCACCATATTTAGTCTTGTAGTTCCTTCGGCTTCCGTCTTTCTGCAGGCAGAAGAGACCTTTGCCCATGGTGGCTATCCAGATGTTGCCCTGTGGGTCTTGCTTGATATCGAAGATGCCCACCGACTTGCTGATGCCCAAATCAACAGGGTGGAAGCTTCCGGCTGCATCCATATAACCCAGACCGTCGGTATAGGTTCCCACCCAGGTTCTGCCCTGCTGGTCCTTACAGAGGGTGAGTACGGTGCTTTGGTTTAGGAAATGCCCCTCTACGCTGCGGGTTGCTATATTAAATAGGTATAGGCCATCCTTGTCGGTACCCACCCACACCTGGTTGCCCTGGTTGATGCTGAGGCTGGTAACGCAGTTTTCGCCAATTACGTTGCGGTTGCCCAGGCGGAAGCCCATGTAGTTGAAGTCGTTCTGTATGTTGCTCTGCATGAATACGCCTTTCTGCAGCATGCTCACCCAGATGTTGCCCTGATTGTCTTCTATGATGCTGGTTATCTTGCTCTTGGCCAGGTTCACCAGTCGGCTGAAGAGAGGGTTATCCTGCAGGAATCCGGTCTGAGGGTCATATACATAGATGCCCAGTCCGTCGCAGCCGATATAGAGCTTGTTGTTGCGGCTGATATAGATGTTGTCGATGGGCAGGTTTCCGATGTTGCTGATTCGGGCAAAGGCGTTGCTTCCTGCCCTGAGCAGATATACGCCCTGGTTCTTGCTGGCGAGATAGAGGTTGCCCAGGGCATCCTGCAGGATATCCTGTGCGCCCACGCCTTCGGTACCGGTAAAGTGTGAGGTGACTCTGCCGTTTGTTTCCTTGCGGTAGAGTTTCCCGTCTTCGGTGATGATCCAGAGTCTGCCCCGTTTATCTTCCAGGAGTTTGTGGATATATTTCAGTTTTTCCACCTCTCCCTTCATGGCATGGCATTTTTGTTCATCCTGCTTTTTGAGCATGATGCCATAGCCCGATGTAGCCACGGCTACGTCTTTGTTTCTTAGCGGATATATCTGCTTTACGTAGGTGGCGAGTTCTTTGCCTTTGGAATCGAGCATAGGGATTTTTAGGAATTCACTTCCCGTAAATTCCAATAGAGAGTTGTTGGTACCTAGCAGGATATGTTCTTTCTCGTCTTGAGCAATGCTATTGATGTAGTTGCTGTTGAGACCTAAAAAATTTGACATATCCTTCTTTATTATGGTGATGTGGTAACCATCGTAGGTGTTCAAACCGTTGCGGGTGGCTATCCAGATGAATCCGCTCTTGTCCTGGAACACCTGCGTGGCGAGGTTGCTCGAGAGCTGATTGTCCGTGTTGAAGAGTTTGCCGCTCTGTGCCCATGTCTGGATGGAGAAGAGGCAAATCATCATCGTGATGATTAATTGGCTTATAGTTTTCATGTTTCTTGTTTATATTTATAGTGTTATTTTCTGCTTGCAAAAGTACAATTTTTAGTTGGAATATCCCAATAATTCTTTCTTTTTTTGATTACAGGAAACAAATAATATGCCTTTGGGTGTTTGTTATCAGGTGATGTTACATGACGGAAAGTATATGTAGCACGACTAAACTCTTCATAAACTATCGGTTACGCAGGATAAAGCCTGTTTCCCGATTTTCTGATACCTTTGCCCCATCAAAAAAAAATGCATTGGCATTAGGTTATGTTTATTGCTGTCTCTTATACACATCTCCGAGCCCACGAGACTAAGGCG
>CAMBBY010000391.1 GCA_945863825.1 uncultured Prevotella sp.
CATAGGTGATATAGACAATGAGTATAGTCGGCTGAGTCAGATGTGTATAAGAGACAGTATTAATTTATTCTTCTCGAATTAGGTGCAAAGTTACAAAAAAAAGTTGAAATTAGCGAAAAAATTAGGGAAAACAAAGAAATCAATGCCCTAAAAGGCATATTTTTATGATATTTTTTTGTTATTTCAGAAATTAGTTGTTATTTTGCACCCTGAAAACAGATTTAAACGATGAAAGTATTCAATAAGATTGTTGACCTCCAGAATGAACTTTTCGGTGTTCGCAAGGAGGGAAAGGAAATCGGCTTAGTGCCAACTATGGGTGCGCTTCATGAGGGTCATGCCTCTTTAGTTAAGCGCAGTGTTAAGGAAAACGGTGTTACTGTGGTATCAGTTTTCTTGAATCCTACTCAGTTTAATGATCAGGGTGACCTGGATCGCTATCCTCGTACACTCGATGCAGACTGCAAGCTTCTTGAGGCTTGTGGTGCTGATTATGTATTTGCTCCATCAGTTGAGGAAATGTATCCAATCCCTGATGAGCGCCATTTTGAGTTTCCACCGGTTTCTACCGTCATGGAGGGCGCTAAGCGTCCTGGACATTTCAATGGCGTATGCCAGGTAGTTAGCCGTTTGTTCTATATCGTTCGTCCTACTCGTGCTTATTTCGGTGAGAAGGATTGGCAGCAAATTGCAGTCATCAAGCAACTCGTCAAGTACATCGGTAGTGATGTCAAAATCGTAGAGTGTCCTATCATTCGTGATGAGGATGGTCTTGCGAAGAGTAGTAGAAATACCTTGCTCTCTGCTGATGAGCGTGCTATTGCTCCTTCTATCTTCAAGGCTCTCAAGGCGAGTGTTGAGTTCGCAAAGACTCATACTGTCAAGGAAACTCACGACAAGGTGGTTGAGGATATCAATGCCGTGGATGGTCTTGAAGTGGAGTATTTCGAGATCGTGGATGGTGATACCTTGCAGGATGTTGCTTCATGGGATGACTCTGCCTATGTTGTAGGTTGTATTACTGTGTATTGTGGAAAGACCCCTATACGCCTGATCGACCATATCAAGTACAAAGGGTAATTCCTGACGATAGAAACAGTATCATTTAGCTCTATATAATTTAGTCAGTTTGATAAAGATAAACGAATCGAGATATGCAAATCGAAGTATTGAAGAGTAAACTCCATTGCGTGACTGTTACGGAAGCCAATCTCAACTACATGGGAAGTATTACCATCGATGAGGATCTGATGGATGCTGCCGGACTGATTGCTGGAGAAAAAGTTCAGATTGTAGATAATAATAATGGCGAACGCTTGGAAACCTACATCATCAAGGGTGAGCGTGGCAGTGGTTGTATCTGTTTGAACGGTGCTGCTGCCCGCAAGGTTCAGGTGGGTGATACGGTTATCATCATTGCCTATGCCATCATGGACTTTGAGGAGGCTAAGACCTTCAAGCCTACCGTGGTTTTCCCGAAAGAGGGAAATAAGGTATAGGATTCTATTCAATGGAAAATGAAAAAGGTGTGCCTGAAGTGGATTTCCCACTTTTGACACACCTTTTTTTTAGTGAGAAGAAAAATCTGCGTGCGCAAATATTATATTTTATTCTTCGAGAAATGACTCATGATGCAACGGCCACCGAAGCTCAATATCAAAACGATGATGGTGAGCACCACGGATGCAGCATAGGCTCTGTTCTGTACATCTTCCTGTGGAGCACTCAACTGGAAAAATACGCTTAGTGGTAGCGTTGCGGCTTGCTGGTTGAGACCATGAGGGATACATATATTTCTGTACGATAGCAAGTGCTTTCTAAAGTAACTCGAATGGTTTGGAGTTATTCAGAGCATAACTTGCTATCGTCAGATATTTCGTTCTGTTACGGATAGATCTCGATATGGCTGCTGCCGGAGTTGCCATTCTTGATAATCCTTATCTGGGTGGTGATGCGCTCGCTCATCGTGTCGGTATGACTGATGACGCCCACCTTCTTGCCTTGCGAACTTTGCAGCATGGCGAGGGAGTCGATGACGGTGGCTAAGGTATCGGGGTCGAGGGTTCCAAAGCCTTCGTCGATGAACAGATTCTCGAAGGAGATGTTGCGGGAGGATAACGCCGACAAGCCCAAGGCGAGACCGAGACTCACGATGAAAGTTTCGCCACCTGATAGGGAGGTGGTGTCTCGGATATCGTCGGCACGGTCGTGGTCGATGACTCGGATGCCCAAGGAATGTTTTACCTGCTGCAGTTCGTAACGGCTGTTGAACTTTCTGATTTCCTGGTTGGCATGAGCAATCAGGAAACTGAGCGTATAGCATTGGGCTATCTTGCGCAGCGTCTTGCCGTCTGCTCCGATGGCATCCGTAATGGCTGTCCAGTCGTCCTTTTCCTGCGTTACGAGCTTCAGAGCCTCAGCCTTGTCTCCCAACTGCTTCACGGCTTCCTGATGGTTCTGCATCTTGACGTTGGCAGCAATCAATTCGTTGCGCTGGCTTCTTTCCTGATACTCCTGCTGAATGGCTAAGAGAGCATCACGGGTTTGGGCAGGCTGATGTTCCAAGTGCTGCTGATGCGCCTTTTCTGCGCTCTGGTAAAGGGCGGTAGTTGAAGCCACGGCTTTCTCCTTTTCGTCCTTTTCCCGTCGGATAGCGTTCCAGTCTTCGGCAGAGTGAAGCATCTCCCGGATAGTATTTCGGTCGATAAGGCTTGGTTCGATGCTCTTTTCTGCAAGCTGCTTGTTATATTCCTCAATCCAAAGGTCGAGTTCCTTTTCCTTCTCTTGCAGATTCTCTTTCATCGTCTTGCTCTGAGACAGCATGGTTTGATGCGAACCTTTACTGTTGGCGAGTTCCGCCTTCAG
>CAMBBY010000392.1 GCA_945863825.1 uncultured Prevotella sp.
CTACACAAGGAGTATCGTCGGCAGCGTCAGATGTGTATAAGAGACAGAATCATTCCTACTTATAATGAGAAGGAAAACATAGAGAAGATCATTCGGGCTGTCTTCGGGCTCGAAAAGCAATTTGATATTCTTGTGATTGACGATGGAAGCCCTGATGGTACGGCTGCTATTGTCAAGAATCTGATGGCGGGTGAGTTTAATGGACGTCTTCACCTCTTGGAGCGTTCTGGTAAATTAGGCTTAGGCACTGCTTATATCACAGGTTTTAAGTGGGCGCTGCAACAGGGATATGATTTTATCTTTGAAATGGATGCTGACTTTAGCCATGATCCTAATGATTTGCCACGTCTTTATGCTGCTACTCATGATGAAGGGTATGATGTTGCAGTAGGTTCTCGCTATGTTTCGGGCGTCAATGTGGTTAATTGGCCTATTGGTCGTGTACTTATGAGTTATTTTGCGTCCAAATATGTTCGTTTGGTTACAGGATTCAAGGTGCATGATACAACGGCAGGATTCGTTTGCTATCGCCGCAAGGTGTTGGAAACCATCGAATTGGATAAAATTCGTTTCAAAGGATATGCTTTCCAAATCGAGATGAAGTTCACTTCTCATAAGATAGGATTTAAGATTAAAGAGGTACCTGTTATCTTCGTCAACCGTCGTGAGGGTGTGAGCAAGATGAATGGAGGTATCTTTGGAGAGGCTTTCTTTGGTGTAATGCGCCTTCGCTTGGATGGCTGGTTTAAGAAGTATCCTAAGAAAAACTAAAAAGCGTGACCATACAAGAGATTGAAAATATTTACGGGCGTTCGTCACAGGTGAAGGCCCTTTTGGATTTATTGGGGAAAAAACAGGTCAAAATGATTTCCCTGAAGGGATTGGTGTGTTCTTCTGCACCAATCTTTTTTGCGTCTGTATATCAGCAATTAGGACAAACCGTACTTTTTGTTTTGGATGATGCTGATGAGGCAGGCTATTTTTATCACGACCTGACACAAATGATGGGACAGGAATATGTTTTTTTCTTTCCTTCCAGCTATCGTCGTGCTATCAAGTATGGGCAAAAAGATGCTGCCAATGAAATCCTTCGAACGGAAGTCTTGGCTCGTTTATCGCAAAATAGAAATTTATTTATAGTTTCTTATCCTGATGCCTTGGCAGAATTGGTTGTTACCAAAAAGAAACTGGATGAGCGCATACTTAAACTTTCTGTTTCTCAAGAGATTGCCTTGAGCAATATTGTGCATACGCTGAGAGATTTTGGCTTTGAGGAGACTGATTATGTTTATGAACCAGGACAATTTGCTGTACGTGGTAGTATACTGGATGTATATTCTTATAGTTGTGAATTTCCTTTTCGTATAGATTTCTTCGGAGATGAGATCGATTCCATCCGTACCTTTGATGTGGAAAGTCAGTTGTCGAAAGTCAAGAGGGAATGTATAGAGATTGTGCCTGAATTATCTTCTCTTGAAAGTGAAAAACAACCGATATTTTCTTTTTTGGGTGAGGATACAATTGTTGTCATGAAGGATTTCGTCTTTCTTCATGATCGTATCGAACAGATTTATCATGATGGTTTCTCGGCTCAAAGTTTGACTGAACAGCTGGAAGGGGCTACAGAAATGGAGGCTGAGCAAATCAGACAGCGGATGAAGAAAGAGTTGAATCTCTGTACTACGACTCAGTTGAAAGAGGGATTGGCGGAAAGAGTGCGCATAGAAATGGGACATGTGGATAAAAATCCAAATGCTTTGGAGGAAGAAGGTAAGTCTTCTGCTTGCATTCATTTTAATATCCAGCCACAACCTTTATTCCATAAGAATTTTGAATTGTTGGCTAAAACTCTTGAGGATTATCTTCTTCAGAAATATACTTTATATATTTTAGCTGACAGCCAGAAACAGCAGCAAAGATTGAAGGATATTTTTGATGGTGAAGATTTGCAACGTTATCAGATTTCTTTTGTTCCTGTAGATAAAACCATTCACGAAGGGTTTGTGGATTCAGACAAGAAATGCTGTTTCTTTACTGATCATCAGATTTTTGACCGTTTTCATAAATACAACTTGCGTTCTGATTCTGCTCGTGCTGGTAAAATGGCGCTTACGATGAAAGAGTTGCAGGAAATGGAACCGGGCGACTTTATCGTACATGTGGATTTTGGAATCGGTAAGTTTGGCGGCTTGGTTCGTGTTCCTACTGGTGAAAGCTATCAGGAAATGATACGCATCGTCTATAAGAATAACGATAAAGTGGATGTTTCTATCCATTCGCTCTATAAAATCAGCAAATATAGAAGTGCCGATACCGGTGAACCTCCTCGTCTTTCTACCTTAGGTACTGGTGCCTGGGATAGGATGAAGGAAAAGGCAAAGAAGCGTATCAAGGATATAGCGCGCGACCTTATTAAGTTGTATGCTAAGCGTCGTCATGAAAAGGGCTATGCTTTTAGTCTGGATGGATATTTGCAACATGAGTTGGAAGCTTCTTTCCTCTATGAAGATACGCCTGACCAGAATAAGGCTACCATGGAGGTGAAGGCTGATATGGAAAGTTCCCGCCCTATGGACAGACTGGTGTGTGGAGATGTTGGTTTCGGAAAAACGGAGGTAGCCATTCGTGCGGCCTTTAAAGCTGCTTGTGACAGTAAACAGGTGGCAGTACTGGTTCCTACTACCGTTTTGGCATTTCAGCATTATCAGACATTCAAGTCGCGTCTTGAGGGAATGCCTGTGAGGGTAGAATATTTGAGCCGTGCCCGATCTGCAAAGGAAACCCGACAGATTTTGGCTGACTTAAAGCTGTCTCTTATACACATCTGACGCTGCCGACGATACTCCTTGTGTAG
>CAMBBY010000393.1 GCA_945863825.1 uncultured Prevotella sp.
CTGTCTTTCCAAGGAAGAATGCAGAAATCTGATGAGAATGGCTCATCAGCTGGGATTGGAGGTTCTTTTGGAAATGCATGGCGAACGTGATTTCGAATATGCAGAGTTGGAACCGGATATGTACGGAATCAATAACCGCAACCTCGGAACCTTTGTGACGGATGTGGAAAACAGTTTCCGACTGTCCGAAATGCTTCCGAAGGATGTATGCAGAGTGAGTGAAAGTGGAATCTCCCAGCCCCAGACTGTTCTTAGATTAAGAGAAGAAGGTAGATTCAGGGGGTTCCTGATGGGAGAGCAGTTTATGAAACAGGCTGACCCGGGACAAGGACTTGCGGATTTTCTGAAGCAACTGGAAATCAATGATGAGTTCAGATGAAAATACTAACGAGAAAAAAGAAAGAGCAATGAATACAGATAAAATGTTGGTTAAGGTGTGTGGTATGCGTGATGCCGATAACATTCGCGAAGTATCCCAACTCGGGGTTGATATGATAGGATTCATCTTCTATCCGGAGTCACCGCGGTTTGTGCAGATGATCAGCAGCAAGGCTGGCATTATACCAGACTACTCGGAAGAGCGTATCGAACTTGCGATGGCGCGTAAGACTGCTGAGACTCAAAAGCAACCGGCAAGGGTGGGAGCCTTTGTGGATGATATGCCCCAGAACATCGTGACACGTGTCTATAATTACCGTCTCGACTACATCCAGTTGCATGGTAATGAACCTCGTGAAACCATCGAGAATCTCCGTGCTACCATCGATCCCGACATCAAACCCAATATCAGGATCATCAAGGCTATCAGCGTAAGCTCAGCCGAGGATATCCAGAAATATAAGGAGTATGCAGGCGCTGTTGACCTCTTCCTTTTCGACACCAAATGTAAGACGGTCGGTGGAAGTGGTGAGCAGTTTGATTGGCAAGTTCTGCAGCAGTACGATGGCGAGACCCCATTCCTCCTGAGTGGCGGTATCGGACCGGAAGATGTAGAACGGCTGAAAGCCTTCCAGCACCCGAAGTGTATCGGTATCGATTTGAATTCGAAATTTGAAATCGAACCTGCTCTGAAAGATGTAGAGAAACTCAGGAAATTCCTTTTAAAGGTAAAAAAGTAAAAAGGTAAAAAGAGCATTCTTGTTCTTAAAGGTAAAAAAGTAAAAAAAACAAAAAATGAATAAGATAAATGCATTATTTGCAAACAATAAAGACCGCAAGCTTTTGAGCTTGTATTTCTGTGCCGGTTGTCCAACCTTCGAGGGCACAGGTGCTGTCATCAAATCCATGGAACGCCATGGCATCGATATGATTGAGGTGGGCATTCCTTTCAGTGACCCTTTGGCTGACGGACCAGTCATCCAGAGTGCAGGTACCAAAGCCTTGAAGAACGGAATGACCGTGAAGGCGCTCTTCGGTCAGCTCAAGGCCATCAAGGATGAAGTGCAATTGCCATTGGTTCTGATGGGTTATCTCAACCCTATCATGCACTATGGCATCGAGGCTTTCTTCCAGAGTTGTGTGGAGAGCGGTGTGAGTGGCACCATCATTCCAGACCTTCCTTTCGATGACTATCTGAAAGTGGTGAAGCCGATTGCCGACAAGTATGACATCCGTGTCATCATGATGATTACACCGGAGACCAGCGAGGAGCGCATCCGATTCATCGATGAGCATACCGATGGTTTCATCTATATGGTCAGTTCTGCCAGCATCACAGGAGCACAGAGTAGTTTTGGTGATGCCAAACTCGCTTATTTCAATCATATCAACAGTATGAATCTCCGCAACCCTCGTATGATTGGTTTCGGAATCAGTAACAAGCAGACTCTGACCAGTGCACAGGACAATGCGGCCGGTGCTATCATTGGAAGTAAATTCGTGACATTACTCAATGAAGTGGGTGATCCGGATAAGGCGCTCGACCTGCTTTTCGAGGCACTCAAGAATTAAGTGAAGAGTGAAGAACGAAGAGTGAAGAAATCATCAGTTTCGTTTGTGACTCAAGGGCGAAAGCCTAATTTAACATTTAACATTTTACATTTGTCATTTAATATTAGATTGCGATGTATCAAGTTGACGATAAAGGATTTTTTGGAAAATTCGGTGGCGCATACGTGCCAGAGATATTATATAAATGTGTGACAGAACTCCAGGAGGCTTACAAGCCTATCATCGAGAGTGAGGAATTCAAGAAAGAGTATTACGCTCTGCTGAAAGATTATGTGGGTCGTCCTTCACCTCTCTATTATGCCAAGCGCATGAGTGAGAAGTACGGATGCCAGCTCTATCTGAAGCGTGAAGACCTGAACCATACTGGTGCTCATAAGATCAATAATACCATCGGTCAGATTCTGATGGCAAAGAAGATGGGCAAGACCCGTATCATTGCCGAGACTGGTGCCGGTCAGCATGGTGTGGCTACAGCTACGGTCTGCGCTCTGATGGATATGAAGTGCGAAATCTTCATGGGTGCTACCGACGTTGAGCGTCAGCATACCAATGTGGAGCGTATGAAGATGTTGGGTGCTAAGGTTAATCCTGTAAGAACGGGTAATATGACCTTGAGCGATGCCTGCTCAGAAGCTATCCGCGACTGGTGCTGTCATCCTCAGGATACTTTCTATATCGTGGGCAGTACGATGGGTCCACATCCTTATCCTGATATCGTGGCAAAGATGCAGAGTGTGATTTCAGAGGAACTGAAATGGCAGTTGGAAGAGAAGATTGGCCGTGATTATCCTGACTATCTTATCGCTTGTGTGGGTGGCGGAAGCAATGCTGCGGGTACCATCTATCACTATATCTGTCTCTTATACACATCTCCGAGCCCACGAGACTAAGGCGCATCTCGTA
>CAMBBY010000394.1 GCA_945863825.1 uncultured Prevotella sp.
GATAGAAGCTGAGTAGATAGAAGAACAACCAGTAGCGTTAGCAATCATCTGACGGTCACCGAAGAGCTGAGAAATCAACTTAACGTATGGAGTCTCACCACAACCAGAGCAAGCACCAGAGAACTCGAACAATGGCTGAGCGAACTGAGAGTTCTTAGGGCTCTGCTTGATGTCTACGAGATCCTGCTTAGAAGCTACCTTGTGTACGAGGTACTCCCAGTTAGCTGCTTCCTTGACCATATCCTCTGCGTCAACGTTGAATGGAACCATTGTCAACGCCTTCTCACCCTTCTTACCTGGGCAGACGTCAGCACAGTTACCACAACCCAGACAGTCGAGTACTGAAACCTCGATGCGGAAGTGCATTCCAGCCAAAGCCTTAGGTGCCTTAACATCCTGAGTCTTGAGACCCTCGATGCCTGCGAGCTCCTCATCGGTCAATACGAATGGACGGATAGCTGCGTGAGGACAAACGAATGAACACTTGTTACACTGGATACAGTTCTCTACGTTCCATACTGGTACGAATGCCTCAACACCACGCTTCTCGAATGCTGCAGTACCGTTCTGCCATGTACCGTCAACTGTGTTGTGCTTAACGAAGTCAGAAACCTTCAAGAGGTCACCTGCCTGGCCGTTGATAGGACGAACGAGCTCCTTAACGAATGCTGGAGCGTTATCCTCCTTAGCCTCATCGTCAGCGAGGTTAGCCCAAGCTGGATCTACTGTCAACTGCTTGTACTCACCACCACGGTCAACAGCGCCGAAGTTCTTGTCAACAACGTCCTGACCCTTCTTGGAGTAAGACTTAACGATGAATGCCTTCATCTGCTCTACAGCGAGATCCAAAGGAATAACCTCTGTGATACGGAAGAATGCAGACTGGAGGATGGTGTTGGTACGGTTACCGAGACCAATCTCCTGAGCAATCTTAGTTGCGTTGATATAGTAAACAGTGATGTTGTTCTGAGCGAAGTAACGCTTTACCTTGTTAGGGATGAAGTTAACCAACTCCTCACCATCGAAGATAGTGTTCAACAGGAAGAAACCGTTCTTACGCAAACCACGTGTTACATCGTACATGTGGAGGTAAGCCTGTACGTGGCAAGCTACGAAGTTAGGAGTATTTACCTGATAAGCACTGTGGATAGGGCTGTCGCCGAAACGCAAGTGAGAGCAGGTGAAACCACCAGACTTCTTAGAGTCGTAAGAGAAGTATGCCTGGCAATACTTGTTAGTATTGTTACCGATAATCTGAACTGAGTTCTTGTTAGCACCAACAGTACCGTCAGCACCCAAACCGTAGAACTTAGCCTCGAACAAGTCGTCGCCACCCATTGGGATTTCCTCCTCTTCTGGGAGAGAAGTGAATGTAACGTCATCAACGATACCTACAGTGAAGTGGTTCTTAGGCTGTGGCAACTCGAGGTTCTTGAATACAGCAACAATCTTAGCTGGAGTTGTATCAGAAGAACCGAGACCATAACGACCGCCAACGATCAAAGGCTTGCGCTCGTCATCGTAGAGAGCTGACTTAACGTCGAGGTACAATGGCTCACCCTCTGCACCTGGCTCCTTAGTACGGTCGAGAACAGCGATACGCTTAACTGTAGCTGGGATAGCCTTCTTCAGGAAGTCAACAGAGAATGGACGGAAGAGGTGAACTGCAACCATACCAACCTTCTTGCCCTGCTTGTTCAAGTAGTCGATAGCCTCGCGAGCTGGCTCTGTAGCAGAACCCATCAGGATGATGATGTTCTCAGCATCCTCAGCACCATAGTAGTTGAAGAGGTGATACTCACGGCCAGTGATCTTAGTCATCTCCTGGCAGTACTTCTCTACTACCTCTGGGATTGCATCGTAGTAAGGGTTGCAAGCCTCACGGTGAGTGAAGAATGTCTCTGGGTTCTCAGCGGTACCGCGAGTAACAGGACGCTCAGGAGTCAAAGCACGGTTACGGAAGTCCTCGATGAACTCTTCCTTAACCAATGGACGGATGTCTTCCATATCCATCTCCTCGATCTTGTGGTACTCGTGAGAAGTACGGAAACCGTCGAAGAAGTTAATGAAAGGAACCTTTGTCTCCAATGTAGCCAAGTGAGGAACTGCAGAGAGGTCCATAACCTCCTGAACAGAACCTGAGCAGAACATAGCGAAACCTGTCTGGCGGCAAGCCATTACGTCCTGGTGGTCACCGAAGATACAAAGTGAGTGAGAAGCCAATGTACGAGCTGATACGTTGAACACGCAAGGGAGCAACTCACCAGCAATCTTGTACATGTTAGGAATCATCAGCAACAAACCCTGAGAAGCAGTGTAAGTTGAAGTCAAGGCACCAGCCTGGAGAGAACCGTGAACTGCACCAGCAGCACCAGCCTCAGACTCCATTTCCTGGATAGAAACTCGCTGACCGAAAAGGTTCTTACGACCTTTGGCAGCCCATTCATCTACATGCTCCGCCATTGGTGATGATGGAGTAATAGGGTAGATTGCAGCAACCTCTGTAAACATATAGCTTACATGAGCGGCAGCTGTGTTACCATCACAAGTGATAAATTTTTTCTCTTTAGCCATTTTACTTTTAGATAAAATATTAAAAATGTTTTGTATTTAATTCATTCTTATTCTAATGTTGAGTGTTGAATGTTGAGTGTTGAGTTAGGCTTGCGCCCTTATGTGTCTTCATGCTGATGCCGTTAGGCAATTCAACATTCTACACTCCACATTCAACATTCCCTAATATAGGAATCCCAAGAGCCATAACGGAATCTTGTTGTCCTTGCCCACCTCAGTATTGTAACGGGCATAGATGGTATCTGGATTACTACGCATCTTGTTGGGTGTTTGTG
>CAMBBY010000395.1 GCA_945863825.1 uncultured Prevotella sp.
GATTCGCCTTAGTCTCGTGGGCTCGGAGATGTGTATAAGAGACAGGCTTTGCAGGGCAATACAACTCCTATTACCAAGGCTACGTTTAATACTGATAAACTGAAGGCTTTGGGCTGGAAACCCTTGTTTGATGTAGAACAGGGTTTTGAGCATACTTTGGCGGAGTGTTCTGCTGGCAGCCATTCTTCTTCTAAGCAGTGAGATGGTGTCATAAGTCCAAGCCCCCTTACTCTTTTGCTGAAAGTTTCTTTTTGATTTCGTCCCAGCTTTCTCTCTTTTCCATATTGAGATAATAGCGCAGGTGTTTTTCCACCCGCTGTTCTACAGGAGGGAACTGCATGTAGTCTCCAAAGAAATGGCGCAGGTATCTATCGGCTTCCTCTGGTAACAGTACGGTGGTGTCCTCGAAAGGAAACTCTTTACCCTTGCCAAGCCAGGCTTTCGGGAAGATTTCCTTATAATGATACGAACCGGTGTTGACCAGTACATTTTTTGCCGTTTCGAAATCATAGCGATGACTCATCTCGTCCATTTGGCTGATCAGACGGTGGCGCAATCGGCTTCTGAAGAAAAACGCTAAGGTCTTGATGGTAAAACGTCCCCAGGTTTCCTTATGAAGGAGCAGGGAAAGGTATTCTCCGAAAGTATTGTGGGTAGTGACTGCGTTCAGGCGGTTGATGGTTTTGGAGTACTTGCGATACAAGGCTTTTGCTGTCTCCAGATCATCATCCGTAGCATCCAATGGGAAAATATCCACATAGAGTCCGATGATGCAAGGACGTTCTTTCTCCTCGATGAGAGTGGTTTCCCGATTGACAAGTTTGGAGAAGTAGAGCGGGTAGGATTCATTATTATAAGGAGTCACAACCTCATATTTGCCAAAATCTTCTTTTTGGGCAATCTCTAATAATCGGTCGTAATCCGGGCGCGGCATCAGTACATCAATGTCATCGTCCCACGGAATCATTCCATGATGGCGTGCAGCTCCGATGGCAGTACCAGCGCAGCAATAATATCTGAGGTTGTGAGTCTTGCAGATTTCCATGAATGCCTTCAATATGTCGAGAATCGTGGCATTCCATTCCTTTTTGATGCTTTTTATCTCCATGTTTTTTGTATTTATGGTTGCAAAAGTAAGCAAAAAGTTTTGAACTTCAAACTATTTGTGCTACTTTTGCAATAAAAAAGAAAAAATGGCAGAAACATTGAAGGAAAAGACAGCCAAGGGATTGTTTTGGGGAGCTATGAACAGTGGTTCCACGCAGATACTGAATATTCTTTTCGGAATATTCCTGGCCCGATTGCTCACTCCTGCTGATTATGGAATCATCGGCATTCTTACCATCTTTACACTCATTGCAGGTAATTTGCAGAGCAGTGGCTTTACGCAAGCCCTTGTCAATATCAAGCAACCTACACACAATGACTACAATTCTGTATTCTGGTTTAATGTGCTCGTAAGTCTCACCATGTATGTGGTGTTGTTTTTCTGTGCGCCATTGATTGCTGATTTCTTTCATCAGCCTTGTCTTACCTCCCTGTCCCGTTTTGTCTTTTTAAGTTTCTTCATCTCCTCCTTCGGTATTGCCCAGAATGGCTATATGATGAAAAACATGATGAACAAGGAAATTACCATTGTGAATTTCATGGCACTGATCTGTTCTAATATTGTAGGTCTGGTGCTGGCTTTCAATCAAATGGCTTATTGGAGTCTTGCCTGGCAACAGGTAATTTTTATCCTTGTGCTGAATATCGGAAGATATTATTATACGGGCTGGCGACCTAATTTCCAGATAGATTTCGGACCTGTCAGGAAGATGTTTGGATTCAGTGTTAAACTTCTGGTTACCAATATCATCAATACGGTGAGTACCAATGTGCTTACTTTTGTCTTCGGCCGTTTTTATCCTATCAATGATGTAGGCAACTATTCTCAGGCCTATAATTGGGATACGAAGGCCAACTCGTTTGTGGCCAATACGGTGGGACAGATTGCACAACCTGTTCTTTCTTCTATTCGTGATGATCAGAACAGAGAAATGATGGTGTTTCGCAAGATGCTACGTTTTACTGCATTCCTTTCTTTCCCGTTGATGTTTGGTCTTACTTTGGTTTCTCGGGAATTCATCCTCATCACGATTCATGAGAAATGGATAGCCAGTGTGCCTCTGCTGCAGATTCTCTGCATAAGCGGAGCTTTTATGCCAGTTTATACGCTTTACCAGAATCTTGCCATCAGCCGTGGCAGGTCGGATGTCTATATGTGGTGCAATCTGGGGCAGGTCATCGGTTTGTTAGCTTTGGTGCTTTTCTGCCATCAGTATGGCATTCAGATGATGGTTGTTGCCTATACCTTATTTATTATAGGCTGGCTGGTAGTGTGGCAGGCAATGATTAAGCGCATTACGGGTTTGAGATTTCTGGATGTTGCCAAGGATATTTTGCCTTTTATGCTTTGTGCGGCATTCACTATGGGAGTAACCTACCTGCTTACTCGTTGGCATGAGAACATCTATCTCCTGCTTCTGGTTCGTCTGGTAATTTCTGCTGCCATCTATTTCTGCATCATGAAGTTGCTGAAAGTGCAGATTTTAGAAGAATGTCTGGCATTTGCGAAAGGTAAATTCCGCAAGAAATCGTAATTTGAATTTCCTGCGGAATCTATTTCTGATTGTCTGGTATTTCTGTAAATCCTATTTCGTTCCCAACAATCTTCTGTATGAGAGATAGAGGAGATTGACGCAGTTTGCCGGAATACCCCATTTGATAAGTTGGATGACGAGCCGGATAATGCGACTGTGTGGGATCTGTCTCTTATACACATCTGACGCTGCCGACGATACTCCTT
>CAMBBY010000396.1 GCA_945863825.1 uncultured Prevotella sp.
TCTCTTCAGACTAATGAAGATCTATGCCTAATCCACACACTTTTACTGGTGACCCCTTTTTCCCCTCCTTTTCCCTTTCTCAAAGCCCTTTTCCTTTTTTACCCTTTTACCTTTTTACCTTTTTACCTTTATCACGTGTTTCCTGTGATGCTTTCTCGACAATCTTCGATGTTTATAATGCTCAATTTTCTTGATCGCTACAAAGATGGTGATGGCAGCCACGATAGCCAATAAGAAGATGACGATTCCACCACCGAGGTTGTCGCCCTTAACCTTCGACCACATATCGAGCACTTCAGGAGTATGCTCGCCTGCATCATGAATCATGGCACATCTTGCCACCACACTGCTGTCTGGGTACATGATAGGGTTGAGATGGGCTTTCCTGCCAGCCTCCCCGAAGAAGTAAGCTAAGTTCACCTGCTCCGGATAGGTCTCCTGATTGCTCATGGCATCCAGTATCTTCTTGCCAGCCACACTGCTCACATAACCCGTGGTTTCCATGTTGGCAAGTGCCACGTCCTGCTGACAGAGATAGTTGATGAAGTAGGCGGCAGCCTTTGGATTTTTGGCGTATTTAGGGATTACCCAACCGTCAAACCATACGTTGCTTCCTTCCTTTGGCACTTCATATCCTAATTCCACGCCCACATTCTTCGCCTCCTCAATAGCCCATACGGCATCGCCGCTCCAGGTCATGTTGAGGTAAGCCTTTCCCTTGGTCATGGTCTCCTTTCCGAAGTCAGCTTCCCATCCTTCGATGTTCGGTTTGAGTGCTTTGAGATTTTTCTCTACCATAGCCACGGCGTTGGGTGAATAGTCATTCATCAGTTCTGGAACCGTAACTTTCCCGGCTTCCAGGTCCTTGCGGTGTGCCCAGATGAGTGCTGTACCGTATGAGTCGCGGTAGGAGTCTTTCATCAGCAGTTTTCCACGGTATTTCCGGTTCCATAGCGTGCCCCATGTCTGTGCATCTTTCAGGGGTACGTGTACCTTATTATATAATATACCACAGGTTCCCCACATATAAGGCACGGCGTAGTGGTGGGCGATGCGCTGACTATTGCTCGTAGCATCTATCTGCTCCACGATGTATGGAGAAACATTTTTCAGATAGTTGGGGGTCTTGCCAAAACAGGTGTCGATGGGCAGGAGCAGATCCTTGCGGAGCATACGCTCGATGATGTATTCCGACGGGCAGACCACATCGTAGTCCTCATGTCCACGTTCTATCTTGGTCAGCATCACCTCGTTGATGTCGAAAGTCTGGTAGATGATGCGGATGTTCTTGCCGGTCTGCTGCTTATACCAGGCAGGGAAGTTGGCTAATACATCTTCGTCAATGTAGTCAGCCCAGTTGTAAACCTTCAGTATCTCCTCCCGGTTCTCTTTATTGTAGCAAGAAGAGAGCGGCAGGATCATCAGCAGGGTTAGGACAAATAATATCTTATTCTTCATTCTTATTTCTTCTTATTTTTGTCAGAACGACGGTTGATGATAACGAGCATGACCAGCACCAGCACGAAGATGATGGTGGATAGCGGACGGAGTTCCGGCGTAAGTCCACCCTTGCGCGCATCGGCATAGATAAAGGTGGAAAGTGTTTCCAATCCTTCATTTCCGATGGTGAAGATGGTGACGGCGAAATCGTCGATACTCATCGTGATGGCGAGCATAAAACCGGAAATCATACCGGGCAGTATCTCTGGAATGATGACCTTGCGGAGCGCCTGCATCGGCGAAGCTCCTAAGTCGAGTGCTGCCTCATAGAGGTTGGGATTCATCTGCTTCAGACGGGGCATGACGCTCAGGATGACATAAGGCAGACAGAAGGTGATATGTGAGAGCACCACCGTGGTATAGCCCTGCGGAATGCCCAACGTGATGAAGAGCAGGAAGAGTGAGATACCGATGATGATGTCACCGTTGAGTATCGGGATATTGTTGACGAATGTGATAGCCAACCGTGCTTTTCTGTTGCGCAGGTTGTGGATGCCGATGGCGGTCAGCGTACCGAAGAGGGTAGAGACGGTGGCGGTTATCAGTGCGATGGTCACCGTATTGATCAGTGCTGCCGTCAGCGAATGGTGGGTTCCTTCTACGAAGAGATTCTTGTAGAGTTGCAGAGAGAACCCCGTCCAGTTGCCCATCACCTTTGCCTCGGTAAAGGAGAAGATGACGATGATGAAGATAGGGGAATAGAGAAACAGCAGGAGCAGCCACAGATAACCCTGACAGAAGATGTTCTTCAGCATGTTCTTGGAGAATAAGGTCTTCATCATCTGATACCTCCTTCCTGTTTGCCGTTGTCACCGGCTATGAGTGTTGAGGCTCCTATCAGGAAGAGCATGATGAGCGAAAGGGCTGCACCATAGTTCCACATGGAGTTGTTGATGTTCTCCTGGATGGTGGTTCCGAAGAGCTTGATGTTGTTCATCGTCAGCAGTTCGGAGATGGCAAAGGTTGAGATGGTAGGCATGAATACCATCAGAATGCCACTTGCCACTCCCGGCATGGAGAGGGGCAGGATCACTTTGAAGAACTGCTGCCATGGCGATGCACCCAAGTCTTCGGCTGCCTCTATATAACTGCGGTCCATTTTCTGCAAGGTGTTGTAAATCGGATAGATCATAAACGGGATGAAGTTATATACCATACCGAATAGCATTGCACCTTCACCTAATGGCAGGTCGGCAAAGTCGAAAAGTGCCACGGTGGCAAGGGTACGTACCAGGATGTTCACCCACATCGGCAGGATGAAGAGCATCACGATGGTGTTGGCATACTTCATCTCTGTCTCTTATACACATCTGACGCTGCCGACGATACTCCTTGTGTA
>CAMBBY010000397.1 GCA_945863825.1 uncultured Prevotella sp.
CACAAGGAGTATCGTCGGCAGCGTCAGATGTGTATAAGAGACAGGGGCAATGTGGTGTACCATGGCATAGTTGATGGAAAAGACAAAGCCGACTTGCTAAGCCTTTGTAATCTGTTTGTCCTCCTTACTCGTTATCCGAACGAGGGACAGCCAATATCCATTCTTGAGGCCATGGGAAATGGAATGGCAGTAGTGACTACTGACCATGCAGGCATACCGGAGATTGCGTCACATGAGAATGGCTTTGCTTGTAGTAAGTTGCACATCGATGTAAATGAAATCTATGGATATCTGTTGGATTGTTATGAGCATCGGGAAAAACTGGAAACAGTCTGCAAGTTGAACTATCAAGTGGTGAAGGAGAAATATACCGAGAGACAGTATATTGATAATATGGACAAGATATTCGGAAAGATAGGTTAAATATTGTAATAAAGTATTGTACTTTACCGAAAAAAAACGTATTTTTGCAGTCTTAATAGTAGAGTAATATGGCAGTAACGAGATTAAATAATATACGACCAGAAATGCTCGTTTGGGCATTTGAAAGAGCTGGCTTCAATGAAGAGAGGGCTGTGAAAGCTTTCCCTAAGTTGGCGTCTTGGCTATCTGGAGAGAAACTGCCTACTGTAAACCAACTGCAACAATTCGCAAAGAGATTCTATGTTCCTTTTGGATATCTGTTTTTGCAGAATAGACCAGAAGAAACGATTCCTTTCCCGATGTTCCGAGGTGAAGCTGGAGAAATGAATCGCTTTGATCTCAATGTTTATGATACGGTAACAACGATTCGCACTCGGCAGGATTGGTTGGCAGATTATCTTGTAGAGAATGACATTGAGACATGCCAATTGGTGAACAGTATAACGCTGCAAACTCCAATAGGTGAAGCAGTCAATCTTCTCAGAAATAAATTGGACTTGGAACCTCGATGGGCGTTCAGTCTTGCCAGAACAGATGTGGCAGTAGGTCTCCTGACAGAGCGATTGGAGCAGGTTGGCGTGTTCGTTGCCTATAATGGCGTCGTTGGGAATAATACGCAACGTACATTAAAGGTTAGTGAATGTCGTGGCTTTGCATTGGTCGATCGTGTTGCACCGTATGTTTTTGTGAATAGTGCCGACAGTAAGTCTGCCCAATTGTTTACCTTGATTCATGAGGTGGCGCATATCATGTTAGGTGTAAGTGCTGGTCATGCTGGTGAGGACTTGGGTGCCCATGATACCTATGAGAGATATTGCGATGCGATGGCAGCAGAATTTCTTGTTCCTGCCCATGTGTTGCGTGAAACTTGGAATCATGACATCAAGAAGCAATCTCGTCAGTTTAAGGTGAGTGAAATAGTTGTAGCTCGTAGAGCCCATGACTTAGGACTATTGAGCGATCAGGCTTATCGGAATTTCTGGATGGAATACAGTCATCGTCCTATAGTCGATAAGAAAAAAAGTGGTGGCGGAGATTTCTATCTTACCAGTGTAAAAAGAGTAGGAAAACTCTTTGCTATCCATGTGCGCAATGCCGTAAACAGCCGTCAGTTGGAATATACGGAGGCTTATCGTCTAACTGGTCTGTCTGGTAATACCTACCAGCATTTTATGACCCATAATATATAAGGTCTATGGCATATATTTTTGATACCAACATATTCATTCGTTCAAAGCATGAGATGCCAATGGACTTGTGGCCTACTTTTTGGACTAAGATTGCTGGAATGATAAATTCTAGCAACGTGTTCTCTAACATCCAAGTGAAAGGTGAGATAGATAAAGGTGGTGATGAATTGACCGACTGGATGAAGGTCAATGTTCCTGCTGGATTTTATATCGAGAATGAGCCTGATGTGATGGGTAAGTATGGAGAAGTTATGAATTGGGCTCAATCTAATGCCGTTTACAGACCAGAGGCTATTTCTGAATTTGCAACAGTTGCAGATGCTTATCTTGTGGCTACGGCAGCTGCAAAGGGATATACGCTCGTAACAAACGAAACCGCTGATCCACAATGCAGACGCAGAGTGAAAATTCCTGATGCATGTAATGCTTTAGGAGTGAGATATTGTGACTTGAATACGGTTTTGCGAGAACTGAATATTACGATTTAAGATACTTAACATGTGTTAGCAAGAATGTTTTTCTCCTCTTGCTAACCCTTCAATATTTTTTTTTCAATTGGATTTTACTTGGACTATAGAGTAAAAGAATTTGTTCCTGTTATTGAAGTCCGCATTATGGAATGATGAGTTGTCGGCTCGTTCTGTTCATGATGTGGATTGGGGTGAATTGTATGGGCTTGCCAAGGAACAGTGTTTATATGGTGAAGTATCTCGGTCTCAAAGAAGAAAAAGTGCCTTTTAAGGTTGATGCGCAATTTTCCGATTTCATATTGCAGGAGATATTTTAAGGTGGAAACTTTGGCAAAAAGAAGTTGGGATATAGAGAAAAGAGTAAAGGCATGCGACGTAAGTTTCTGTCTGTTTATTATTTTTATATGCATTGCAAACTATATAAGCCTCTGATGCCAAAGGAGGCAAGAAGCTATTTCTGGAAAAAGATTAGTCTGAATTTTAGGCTAATGACTAAACATCATTATTGATTTTTTATTATGGAAACTGTACAAGTGAAACTTGCTGCCTTTGATGGAACTGATTTCAACAAGGGGGCAGGATTTCTAAAAACTACTTTATGGTATTTCGTGAATGCGCTTATTGTAAGAGCTTCATGGAATCCATTTATGGGAGTAAAGATAGCCTTGCTTCGTGCTTTTGGTGCGAAGATAGGTAAGGGCCTGTCTCTTATACACATCTGACGCTGCCGACGATACTCCTTGTGTA
>CAMBBY010000398.1 GCA_945863825.1 uncultured Prevotella sp.
GCGACCATGTATTCCGCTCGGAGTCAGCCATCAGAATGCTGAATGATATGTGGGGGCTGGAATAAGGAGAATACTTTTGCCTAAAAAATAATAGTTTAAAATCATGGTAAAAACAATAAATGATATGGGAAATAGACAGCCGGACAGCAATGCCGGCTGCAGTAAGCAAAAAGGAGTGAAGAATAAGCAAACCCGGCAGCTGGTACTATGGATTGGCGCTTTGATAGTAGGCGCAGTCTTAGGTATGTTCGGCATCAGCTGGCTGGATGGCCTGATGAATTTCATCGCCACGGTCTATACCCGCTTATTCCAACTTCTGGCAGTACCAACCATAGCCTTGGCAGTCATCACAACCCTGGCATCCTTGGGCAACCAGGCAGATACCGGTAAGATATTCCGCCACGCCATCACCTACACCCTGCTCACGACAATAGCAGCTGCAGCAGTGGGACTGGTGCTCTACAACATCGTTTCTCCTGGCAATTTACCTACAGCCTTGGTACAGAGCGGTATGGCAGATGTTCCCCAAAAGCTGGGAGAAACCAGCTATTATGACCATATTCTTGGGGTAATACCCAACAACATCATCAAGCCGTTTGCCGAAGGAAATGTACTCTCCATTCTGATTTTGGCGGCAGCAGCAGGTATTGCTTTAACCAAAATGCCATCAAGCGATAAGAAAGAAGTCGTGATGAAGGGATTGTTTGGATTACAGGATCTGCTTTTCATGCTGATTCATGGATTAATCTGGGCTCTGCCTCTGGGTATCGTTGCCTTTGCAGCACAACTCTCAGCCCAGTTCTCTGCGGGTATCGTGATGGCTTCTCTAGGAAAGTACGTAGCTGTTATCCTGGGAGGTAATGTCATTCAATTCTTCATCATCCTTCCGCTCTTCCTCTTGGCAAGAGGCTTGAACCCTGTGCGTACACTGGGCAAGATGATGCCGGCAGTTTTAATGGCTCTGTTTACAAAGAGTTCTGCTGCTACGTTGCCGGTGACGATGCAGACAGCAGAAGATAGACTGGGAGTTTCCAATCAGGTTTCCCGCTTCGTATTGCCTATCTGTACTACCATCAACATGAATGGTTGCGCAGCGTTTATCCTCGTAACCTCCTTATTCCTGATGCAGAATGGAGGAATGCCTTTACCTTGGACTACGATGATTCTCTGGCTCTTCATTTCAGTTATCTCAGCAGTGGGTAATGCAGGAGTGCCGATGGGTTGTTATTTTCTGACCCTATCTCTGATGTCCGGCATCAATGCTCCTATCGGCATCATGGGTATCATCCTGCCAATCTATACCATTATCGACATGGTAGAGACGGCAGAGAATGTATGGTCAGACTCCTGTGTCTGCGCCATGGTGGATAAGGACTTGAAAGGATAGAGTTATTAAGGAAAAGAAAAATCCCTGCCGCAGGAAGCCTTTCCTATAGCAGGGATTTTTCAATTTGGGAATAATCAAGAATTACAAAGCCATCAGTCCTTAACCATTATTAACTATCAACTATCAGTTCTATCAATCGCTTTCTGCTTGCAAGGAGATATTGGTAAACAAATGAATGTCATACTCTATACCAATATGCTTACCACTATCAACATTCATTGGTTGCAAAAAAGCATAATGATAGCCATCAGACTCATAAATACGTGAGTCATCCAAAAGTCATTCCTCATGACCAAATCCTATCTTGTTTTCATAGGAATCCCCATACAGGGACTTTCCTTCACTTCCAGAAGGTCGTTTCCAGTCATGGGTATTCCAACATATTCTTGCAATTTTCTCCATATCGATACCATTTTAACTGCAAAGTTATTTCAATTCGGTGCAGTCTTTCTGCATCAAGTCATTTTTTACAGCTTATTAAACGAAATCGTATATAAGATTCCTGAATAATTCTGCTTTTTATTATACAATGGAATATCCATATCCCAATCATATCTAAAATCATCGTCGGTACAATCAGAATTGTTTCTTCCATACAAACTCCATCCATGGGCAATACCTGCATCAGGACGAATACAGAGTTCCGCATCAGCAGCTTTTATGGACATACAACGTTCATGCTCAATATAGCCTTGATCCACAATCGTAGGAGTTATACCAGTCAATTCTCTGACAACATCCTCCAAGAAACTATTTCTTGCCATATTGTCTCCGTATTCTCTTTCCAAACGAACACCATGACTGCCATAAGAATCTCCATTTGGCTTTTTTACGATGATATTCAATGATGCAATATTCACATTCAGTTTTTGCTGAACATTCGCAATGAAATGCGCCAAAAGAATGCAACCCAATGGAGTGACCAAGTAACGGTCAGAATAGGTCACTGAGACATTCTTTCTTCTCATACTTAGAATAATTCTATCCCATTTCTCAGATTTGTATTTCATCAACTTTGCACATAAATTGCCAACATTGCAATCTTCCAGAATACGAGCATCAAACATGATAGAACCATCATCTGCATTCATTTCAGACAAAACATCGGACGGATTAATAGGAACATATTCCATCAGAATGTTACTTAAAGAAGAGAACACATCTCCATCTCCCCACTTAGCTGTCAAAGAGGTATCAACATTTTCGCCAAAATACATTTTGTTCGTTCCATCACTAAATGTCACGGCAAGTAATGGTTTCAAAGAATCTCTTAATCCAGCCTTTACATACTCGAATTTATTCTTGAACAATGCAGCCATCAAAATAGCTTTTGAAGAAGCTGAACATGATGATATTCGTATGTTCTTATTCAAAACATAAGCCACATCAACCCCTGTCTCTTATACACATCTCCGAGCCCACGAGACTAAGGCGAATC